>QMZU01000050.1 GCA_003663345.1 Candidatus Aenigmatarchaeota archaeon
CTGTAATGGCTTTCGCGAATGACACATTCGGCAATACAGGGAACAGAAGTGTGAACTTCACGGCTTCGGAGCCGGTTAATTTTGAAATGAATCTCACGGTTGCAGGGGATTTCACACTGAGAATAGAGATTTTTTATTCAGAAAGTGAGAAGGTCTTTCTCGATACTTTCAATACCACCCTTAACAGAACAGTACCCTCCGGAGAGTGGAGGTTCCTTATCTCGGGCAATCTCAGTAATATCACCTTTGATACCAACTTGACCAGCAGCTCATCCACATGGTTCAGAATTGATGAGAACTCCACATATGTGACGAGCCAGGAGTTCAGGGAACATCTCCTTTTAGCAGCCGAGACCAACCTTAACCTCACCTCTGTGAATATAACTTTGAGATTCAACCTCTCAACCATAAATCAGGGCACAGCCACACTATTCTACTGTAGCTCATGGGACTTTGAAGAGCGCTCCTGTACAGGCTTCTGGCAGAACCTCACGAACCAGACAGATTTCACGGAGAATTACACGTACATCTCCGCAGAATCTTTCTCGGCTTACATCATAGGTGAGGTCTGTGAGGAGAGCTGCGGTTCGTGGGGAGGGTGTTCGGGGGGTTTGCGCTCTAGGACCTGCATAAGGAGAAACTGTGAGAGTTACATGGAAACAGAATCGTGCAATACAGGTTCAGCAGGATTGCCCGGAGCGGTAACGGTTGGAACAATCCAAACCAGGGAAGCAGAAGAACCTGAAGGGGTATCGACAACTGAGAATATAACCCCACCAGAGACACCGCCGAAAACCAACGTAACACCACAATCTCAGGAAAACAGAACATCGGAATTCACTCCAATGACCGGTAGAGTAACCGAAAGTTCAGAAAAAAGTGTTAAAAATAAAAACCAGTGGATATATGCCATTCCTTTATTAATCAGCGTTCTGATTCTATTTCTGTGGAAAAAGGCAAAACTAATAAAGAAGCCCATCAAATATAAATTGAAGAGAACCGAAAGGTGAGTTCACTGAAAAAAATATCAAAATCAGGGCTCTTGCTGTCCTTGATAATCATAGCTCTATTCATACCTCTGGTTTTCGGTGTTTACAGTCAACCAAACAGAGAATTCTCCGTAGCACCTGACTCAATATATCTGAACTGGACCAATGATTACAGATATAACGTAACGATAACAATGAACTCGTCCAACAATTATACGGCTGTTCTGGAGTTTGTTAACGCAACTACAGGTATCAGGGGAAACTACAGCCAGAGCGATACCTCTCTTTACTCATCCGGTTCATATCCGGTGTGTTTGCCGGATGATGAAAATTATGATAATCCGTTGAGGATAATAAATCAAACCGGTTATGCGGAACAGATAACCATTCCTCTTTCAAACGGAACATCATACAATTATTCCATAATTCATTATGCTGTGTGTCCGCCCGGAAAGTACTGGGGTCATCTGACGGTAAGAAACTATACGAACACAAATGAAAATGCGAATATAGAGGTGAGAATAGACGTACCGATTGACACCACCAACGAATTTTCTATGCAGACATATTCGGGACTCTTTAAGGGGATAATGCCTGTGAGGTCTGAAGAATACCACAGCTTCTACTTCAACACATCACTCGTCCCGAATTCCACATCTATAACGGTCAAACTGGAGAATCTTGATAATGACATTGACCTTTATCTTTTTGACGGGTCCGGCAATCTTCTGGCGAGGTCAGATGAGTACACCGGAGACGAATCCCTGAGTTATAAATACCTTCCTGAGAACCAGATGTTCGAGATAAGGTTATATGGAAACTTCTCCGGAGCAGGTGATACATACACTGGAAAGTTGTACTTCTTCAACATCAATGTAACCAACTCGTCCCAGAGGGTGGATTCCCTTGATTTCGGAACCCTTGGTATTGGCAGCACATCTCAGAGAAACATGACCTTGGAAAATGTTGGAAATATAAGCTATTCCAATGTTGTGGAGAGTAATGAAATCTATCTGGTCAGATATTTCTCGGATTCGTCACCACAGAACTTCACCTTTATGGTCCCGTCATTTATAACAGGAATAAAAGCGATTCTGAACTATTCTGGTGCATCGGATTATACACTGAAACTTTACAACACAACTTCGGAAATCGTTTCTTCATCGTCCAAAAGAAACATAGCAAATGTGAGTGGTGTTGAAACCCGTGAATGGGTTTACACATCTTCTGTTTCAGAAGGATTGTGGAGGGTTGAGGTTCTTAACAATACAAATCAGACCGGTCCCTACACTGTTGAGATGAGATATTATGTGAACTCCTCGGAGTGGCTCACATCAACCTATTCCACGATGACATTCAACATCTCCGGTCAGAACGGGAGTTCCAGAAATGTTTCCATATCAATAACCGTGCCGAACCAGAGCATTCCAGGGACCTACGGAGGATATCTTAGATACACAGCTTCATCCGGTGCATATCTGGACATACCGCTTTCATTCAACGTAACAGGCCCGTCGCTTGTGGTGAACAACACCTTCCAGTCAACATCGGTGAGAGTTTCAAAGAATGCGGGATTCAATCTTACTCTGCAGAACCTCGATTTTATTGTGAACAATACAGGCAATCAGGATATGGTTCTTGATGTGATATCCGACTCAGGAAATCTTACCCTTTCAAGCCATTATATGCCCATATCAGTTTCCTGTCCGACAAACATTCCCATAGGAAGTTCCGCAACACTTGATATAGATGTGGTCATAGATACATCCAAGACGGAAAACACACTTGGCATATACAGAGGATGGGTTTACCTGCAGGATAACCAGTCCTATCCATATCAGTCTTTCAATATCACGGTGGAGGTGAACCTGACAAACCTTTTAATTGTGACAGGCACGGGTGTTGAAACCGATGATGGTGATAATATAATTGAAAATACATCGGAAACGGAGAATGTAACTGTAAAGTTTGTTGCGCAATATTTGAACGGTGACTGGATCAACAATTCACTTGAAGCTGAGAATGTATCCATATGGTTCTATGAACCGAACGGAAGTTACAGATACCCTGCTTCAGGATACCTCACGGTTTATAATAAAACCGGCGGTACAGGGCAGGGAGATATCTGGTTCACACCAAACGGACCGTATGTGCCGAATATTACATTTGACCCCAGAAATATTCCCGGAGGGAGATATAATGCGAAGATAACCGTAACACACCACAACAATTCCGTTGTTTACACAGGCACAGGAACTTACAGCAGTCTGCTTGTAAATAAACCAGGACTCAACCTTACTCTTGTAAGCCCGAACTACATAACCTTGAATGAAGAGGGTGCATCATCAGGAACCACGGCATATCTAAACGTGAGTGTTGTTAATTACGGCTCAGAAAGGGCAAGCGGCGTGTTGAAACTCGAAGATAACTGGGACTATGTGACAATAATATCCTATACGGATAATGCGTCCGGTGCATGCGGTGGTGCAATTGGAGGCACAGATTATTTCAACATCCAGATAGATGGAAATGCAACAGAACACTGTCTCTTTACTTGGAAGATAACCTCGGATGGTGGAAATATATCATCCGATAAACTGAAAACAGATTTCAGGGTTTACTCTGTGGCCCCGAACTTCCGGAACATAACAGGGATAACCATAAGGGTTCATAATACGGACAGCGGTTCTTCGGATAGCAATGAAAATGACAACAACAATCAGCAACAACAGAACCAGCAGCAAACACCTGAAGAGACAACTGAAACTTCTCAACAGATAGATTCCATGGAGATAACGGAATACCCATCCTCTATTGAGATAACACAGGGCTTTGGCGGGACGTTTGATTTCGTTGTGAAGAACACCGGTACAACAGACCTTTATGATATACTCTTTGCGGTGAGCGGGTTGAACTCCACATGGTATACCATAGATCCGGAATCCATAAACCTGATACCGAACAAGAGCAGGACCTTCATTGTAACCATAACAGTTCCCATGTATGCGAGGATTGAAGAAAAGGTGCTGACATTCAGAGCATATAACGATTACGCCTCTGATGAGGTGTCTGTTCCTTTCAGGGTTACCCCTTCCGGTGATGAGAGAAACAGAATAAAGGAAAGATTCAATATACTTCTGCAGAACATGACCACCCTGGAGGAGATTTATTCAGCAGCACAGGAATCCGGTAAGAACCTTACCAATGTGACATCTGATATGGAGCTTCTGAGAGAACTTCTGGATGAGATTCAGGAAGCGATAACAGAGGAGGATTACTTCACGGCTTACAGGAAACTCCAGACAGCCGAAGCTCTGATGGATTCTGTGGCAAGGGACTTGGGCCTCATTCAGGAGGAAGAGGAGATGGGACTTTTCGGAAACCCGTGGTTCTGGATTGGTGTTGTTCTGGCTGCTGCAACTGTTGGAGTTCTCATATATATGCTGCTACCACCCAAGGAGAGGTACCAACCGAGGAGGAGGTTCCAGTACAGACTTCCTGGTTATGAGAATAAATGGTCTGCTATCAGAATGAGGATACTCAAATTCTTCAGGAACCTCAAGAAAAGATTGAAAGGAGAGGAGATACACAGATACGATTATACGAGGAGGAGAAGATGGACCCCGCCACCCAGAGAAGGTTAGCCACAGGAGCCATGACATATTTATTCATACTCATGGGTTATCTATTCTTCAGAGTTCTTGATGTGAGTACGAAGAGTGCCCTTACCTTTCCTTTAAGGTTCCCGAATCTTTTTCTTGTTCTCAGAGCCGAATCGGGTATGTTTGAAACACTGGGTCAGATATTTGGCGAGTTTCTGCTTTTCGCAGCACCCTTCGTTCCGATTGTTATAGGATTAACGGTTCTCGTCATATACGGAAGGAAGTATGGGGAGGATGTTGAGCTGGGATTGCTTTCAAGTGGTCTTGCAGCCTTTACAGGAACATTGATTCTGATGTTCTACGGTTTTGAGTTTCAGGGATTCAGTTTAACATTGATTCTCTTCTCAATAGGTGTGGCTGTATGCGGTCTACTCTCAACCGGTTTGGGCGAAACGTATGCTCACGAGCTTGATAAATGGAGAAGATACAGGGTTGGGAGCAATTCAATGGGGAGAATGCTGACGATAATTAACCTCGCTATCATAGTTTCGGTAATGATATCCCTTGGAACGGACCTCGGATATTATGAAAATACCTACAAGGGTGAGATAAAGACAATGATCACTTATCTGATGCCTGAGACAACCGCGCATCTCGATATCGAAACACTGAATCAGACAGGAGTTTTCACAGAAGAGATGCTCCAGCAGATTCAGAGACTACCTCCTGAGCAGAGAGAGCAGATACTTCAGGAGCTTCAGAATGAACTGGAGGTTCAGAAGTCCAAAATGGAGATTGAATTGAATAGTATACTTGATTCGGATAAGGTAAGGGCAATGATAGACTTCTCACTCCTGATGGTGGTCGTTGTGATATGGTCGGTTCTTGACCTTTTGAAGTCGCTTGTGTTTTCGCCTTTCGCCGGATTGCTTACAACGATTACTGCTGAGAGGAACCCTGTTCTCTGAGGCAAACCTCACAGCCGTTCATTTCTTTATATATCTCCCGGTGA
>QMZU01000051.1 GCA_003663345.1 Candidatus Aenigmatarchaeota archaeon
AACAGACTCCTTGACATGGATTCGAACGAGAGGGAGTTTAAGGAGTTAATAGAGGGGATGGGATTCGGTTATGACGGTCAGGTTCTCATCCCACCATACAGGACCGATATAATGAATCCAATTGATATTGTGGAGGAGGTGGCGATAAAACATGGTTATCAGAACTTCGAGCCGAGGATACCCAGAGTTCCAACCATAGCAAAACCGCATCCCTTGATAGAATACTCCGAGAAGATTGCAAACCTCATATGTGGGTTCGGTTTTCAGGAGGTCATTGGAATGGTCCTCACAAATGAAGTGGACCTCTTTGACAGAATGAGGGTTAAAAGGAAACCTGTTGCCAAGACCGAGAATCCCATAAATGAGAACTATAATGTATGCAGGTCATGGTTGCTTCCCTCATTGATGAGGGTTCTCAAACAGAACAGAAATCGTGCATACCCTCAGAGAATATTTGAAATCGGGGATGTTGTCATCCCTGATAAAAATGAGGAGACGGGCATAAGGATGGAAAGAAGACTGGCTGTCTGTCACAGTGACACCACGGTTGATTACAGTGAACTGGCATCGATACTGGATTCTCTTCTGAGAAATCTGGGGTTCGAATGTAAGCTTTTAGGGAAGGATCATCCGAGTTTCATAAAGAGCAGGTCAGCTGAAATAATTGTTGAAGGGAAAAAAATTGGAATGATAGGTGAATTGCATCCGGAGGTCCTTGAGAACTGGAATCTGGAGAAACCGGTGGTTGGTTTTGAAATAGATGTCACTTACCTCTGAGCCAGTCGAGTATCCTCGAAAAGAATCCCGAACCTCTCTCTCTTAACTCAAACTCCTCTTCAATTATCTTTCTCGCCAGTTCATGAAATGCGCGGCTGGCAGGAGAGTTTGGTTTATGGTTAACAACCGGGGTCTTCATGTTTATGCTCTCCGGTATCGATTCATCCTCGGGTATCTTTGCCAGAACCGGTAAACCATCAAGCATCTCCCTTATCTCATCCTCGGTGAGCTGATTCTTGCTCTTCTTAACGCGGTTTATCACAACGCCTAAAACGTTTAATCCCATCTCCTCGGCCAGTTTTTTAGCCTTCAGAGCATCTGTGACTGAGGGGAGATCGGGATTGGTCACCAGTATCATTTCATCGCTCGCTCTGAGTGCGGCAAGTGTTTCCCTCCCAAGACCAGCAGAAGTGTCCATAAGGATTATGTCCGTGTTTCCGAGAAGGTCGAGCAGCGCCTGACCCAGATAACTGGAATCAGTGTTGTGGATATCCTCAAGGCTCAGACCAGCCGGTACTATCCTTACACCCGAAGGGTGTATGTAAAGGGCTTCGGTTATGTAAGCCTCGCCTCTCAAAACGTCATGGAGTGTTGTTGGATAAAGGGGTATTCCGAGATGAAGGGATAGATTAGGTGTTGTGAGATTACCATCAACTATTGTTACATTCTTACCCGCTTTGGTGAGAAGTGAACCGAGGTTCGATACGGTTGTGGTTTTGCCCACACCACCCTTACCAGAAGCAACAGCTATGACCCTTGTCATTCACCCTCACTGAGTTAATAATAAAACTGAGTGTTTAAATATCTTTTGGGATTGGCGGGCGCGACGGGACTCCCTCCCCGGGCGGGATTGCAAGGGGTTCCGCGAAGCGGAAGGGCTTGCTTCGAACCCGCGACTCCCAGCTTAGAAGGCTGGTACTCTATCCAAGCTGAGTTACGCGCCCAACTAGGTGTAATTTATTTAAAAGGAACCTATTTATATTCTATTATGCATTTCAGCGATACCTTGAAGGGAGTCAATGACATAGTTCTGCTTCTCGTGGTGCTGTAGAGGCAGCCACGAATCTGGAGGTGATTCTGTGGCTGATAATGGGTTTATCATTTCCTATCCTATCGATGTGGATTCTGAAGAAAGTGTCATTCCAGTCCCGAAAAAAGCGAAAACCTTTAAGTTTGAGGCAAAGAAGATAAAGTTTGGGCTCGAAGATTATGGAAAGTATGAGATTCCTGAAGGAGTTGAAGTGATAAAGGTTCGACCCCTTGTACAGAAGTACTGGATTGAATACAAATGGTGTTTGGAATGAAATGGAATTTCGGAAGAATTGAGAAGAAGTGGCAGGAAAGATGGGAAAGGGCCGGAATATTTAGAGGGATCACCGGGAAGGGCAGGAAGTTCTATGTTCTTGATATGTATCCCTATCCTTCAGGCGAGCTCCATATGGGACATGTGAGGAATTATTCCATAGGTGACGTGACAGCAAGGTACAGACGGATGCTGGGATTCAACGTGATGTATCCCATGGGGTTCGATTCCTTCGGGTTGCCCGCTGAGAATGCTGCGAGGAACCGTGGTGTTGACCCGGAGGAGTGGACGAATTCCAATATTCTTGAGATAAAGAGACAGATGAGTATGCTCGGGTTCTCGTTTGACTGGAGCAGGGAGATAATGTCCCATGACCCGAACTACTACAAATGGGACCAGTGGATATTTCTGAAGATGTATGAAAGAGGTCTTGCCTACAGGAAGGAGTCAGAGGTGAACTGGTGCCCTGGTTGTGAAACAGTTCTTGCCAATGAACAGGTTGAAGAGGGGCGATGTTGGAGGTGTGAAAGTGAGGTTGTGAAGAGGAACATACCTGGATGGTTCCTGAAGATAACCCAATATTCGGATGAGCTTCTTGAATCTCTGGATGAGCTGGACTGGCCCGAGGAGGTCAAGAAGATGCAGAGGGAATGGATAGGTAAGAGTTACGGGACGGAGATAGATTTTGACCTTGTGGAGAGGGATGGAAAGATAACCGTCTTCACCACAAGACCGGACACGCTCTACGGAGCAACCTTCATGGTCCTTGCTCCCGAACACCCTCTCTCAAGCGAGGTCGCAAAGGAGAATGAGAAGGTGAGGGAATACGTTGAAAGGGCAAAGGTGAGGAAGGTTGAGGAAAGGGGTAAGGACGGGATCTTCACGGGTCTCCATGCCGTGAATCCCATAAACGGAAAGAAAATACCGGTTTACATAGCGGATTATGTTCTGATGGAGTACGGGACAGGGGCGATAATGGCTGTTCCTGCCCATGACCAGAGGGATTTTGAGTTTGCCAAGGAACACGGTCTTGAGATAATAGAGGTTATAAGGTCAGAGGAAGATTGGGATGGTGAGAGGGCGTATACAGGCGGTGGTGTGCTGGTGAATTCAGGTGAGCACACCGGGCTTGACTGGGAAGAGGCCAAGAGAAGAATAACTGAGAAACTTGTGAGCATGGGAAAGGGGAGGGAGGCTGTTCATTACAGAATAAAGGACTGGAACATCTCCAGACAGAGGTACTGGGGAGCGCCCATACCGATAATATACTGTGAGAAGTGCGGTGTTGTGCCGGTTCCTGAGAAGGAACTGCCTGTGGAACTTCCAAAAAATGTAAAGATGGATGTACCGGGCAACCCTCTGGAGCACGTAAAGGAATTTGTGGAAACCAAATGTCCGAAGTGTGGTGGGAAAGCAAGGAGAGAGACGGATACGATGGATACATTTGTTGACTCCTCTTGGTATTTCTTCAGGTACTGCTCGCCCAGGAGTGAGAAGATATTTGAAGAGAAGGATGTGAAGTACTGGATGCCTGTTGACCAGTATACAGGTGGTGTTGAGCATGCTGTGATGCACCTCCTCTATTCGAGGTTCTTTACAAAGGTTTTGAATGACCTTGGTTATTCACCCGTGAGGGAGCCATTCAAAAGACTACTGAACCAGGGTATGGTTCTCAAGGACGGAGCAAAGATGTCAAAATCCAAAGGGAATGTGGTTTCGCCTGTGGAGATGGTTGAGAAGTATGGTGCGGATGCTGTGAGGTTGTTCATACTGAGCGCAGCGCTGCCGGAGAAGGAACTGGAATGGTCTGATAAGGGTATGGAGGCATCCCATAACACTGTTCTGAATCTTGTGAGACTCTCAAGAAGCATAAAACCATCCGGACCTTTTAAAGGGGAGGAATGGAGTCTTGATGACAGGTACATAATGTCCGCACTTCAGAGAACCATAAAGGAGGTCACAGAACTGATGGAAGGGTTGAGATATAATTACGTTACCGATAAACTGGAGAGCTTCATGAGCAAACTCTTCAGGTATGTGAACACCGCGCCCGAGACCAAGGAGAAGGGCTCCATATCGCTACACTGCTTCGAGAACCTTTTGAAGATGTTCCACCCGTTCATACCCCATACAACAGAGGAGCTCTGGGAGGGTCTTGGGAAGGATAAGATGTTAGCAGAGGAGAGCTGGCCGGAGCCTGATGAGAGGTTTATAGATGAAAAGGTTGAAAGGATTGAAGAGTTCTACTCAGAGCTGGTTTCTGATATAAAGGAGATAGAGAAGATAATCGGAAAGGAGCCGAAGGAGATAAAGTTCATCATCGCTGCTGACTGGAAGTACGAAGCGTTCCGGATAATATCCGAGATCCTCAAAGATATGGAGAAACCGGACTTTGGAGTGTTAATGAAGAACCTTATGGCTTCTGATTTGAAGGAGCATTCCAAAGCTCTGGAGAGGTTCGTGAGGAGCGCTGTGAAGAATCCAGGTCTATTTTTTGGTGTTTACGATAGAGGATTCGATGAAGAGGCGCTCGAGCTCCTGAAGGAGAGGTTTGAAAGGGAGATGAAGGTAAGGGTTCTCATAGAGAAAGAGGAGGATAGTGAAGAGAAAAAAGCCTCCCAGGCAGAGCCAGGGAAGCCGGCCATAGTTCTGAGATGATTGGTCGAAATTGAGAATACTCTCCTCTCTGAAGGGTGTGATATCCAATGGTTCCTGGACTCTCTGATGCAGAATCTTATTGCCTCATCTCTCACAACCCAACGCTTCTGAAGATGATGCATCAAATCGGGATCTCTTCATAAAAATATTTTTTAATTACTCAACTCAACAACCATTTCCACAAAGGAACAAACTTTATTTTCTTTCCCTCAACCTTTTCCTCATCTTCAAAATCCCAAGTAATGCAGAGCAAATCCTCACATTTAAGCAATTCAGAACCCTTTATCAAAGATTTAATTTCCCTCTCATTTATCTCATCCTTATCATCAGCATAGGTAACCTGAATCAATCGTTTTACCTTTAAACCCTCCTTAACCACAAAATCCACTTCCCTGCCCTGATAATCCTTCCAGTAAAAGATTTCCATCAGAGGCTTTTCGTTTGTTTTTCTCAGTAACTCTAAAAAAACGGTATTTTCCATTCTTTTTCCAATATCCTTTTCAAATCCGATAACATTTGAGAGGCCAACATCACAAATATAAGCTTTTTTCATGGAACCCTTCCTTTTGTACACGCTTTTCTCAAATTTTTCTAAGAAGAAGGCTGCAAAACTTTCCGGAAGTTTTTCCGTATATTCATAAACAAGATTTTTCACATCCCTGCCAAGTTTGGATGAAATAAAGCGGGCAATTTTGTTTATACTTAGCTCCTTGGAAAAATTTTGGAACAGATATTCAAAGATTAATTTTGCTATTTCTACATTAACAACCTCGAACCTCTCTATAAAATCTTTTTGAAGAATTGTCTCGAAATATTCTCTCAGAATTCTTTCTTTCTTTTCC
>QMZU01000052.1 GCA_003663345.1 Candidatus Aenigmatarchaeota archaeon
ATATATCTCATCAGGTTCGATTCCTTCTTTGAGCATTTCATATATTCTATATCTCAGTTCCGAAACTTCCAATGCAACACTCTCTGGCACAGGTATCAACTCGCCTTCCCATGCCGGTATTGCGCTCTCCATGTCATCTACCGGTTCTACGTAAACCTTACCATCTTCAACAGAGAGTATCCTCCAGCTGCTTCCTTTAACGACAAAGGTTGTTCCTGGTGTTCCGTGTTCGGCAACGAATCCCTCATCCAGCACACCAACATCCTTTTTCTCAATATTGTCGATAACCCTGTACTGGAATGTGTCTGGAATCGTTGAAAGGTTTTCGAAGTAGTAGTTCCATGACTTCCTTTTCCTCCTCACTTTTGGTAACGTGTACAGGATTTTAAGGTCCTCAAGGAAGTTCAGCACCTCGTCGAACTTCTCCTCTGTGAGGTTTGAGTAGAGATAGGAACGGGTGATGATGTTGTATATTCTTTTCCTGTCAAGGTCATAGTATTCCAGAGATAATCCGATTATCTGGTTCGCAAGGACGTCCAAGGAGAGTTTATTGAACCGGATATCTTCGAGTTCGTTTGACATGGCTTTTCTTGCTATGACAACCGACTCGAGAATGTCGTCCGGATCTGCGGCTATTATTATTCCCTTGCTCTTCTCACCGACTCTGTGTCCGCTCCTGCCGATTCTCTGAACCAGTTTCGAGACCTGCCTCGGGGACATGTACTGTATCACCAGATCTATGCTCCCGATATCTATACCTAATTCAAGAGAAGAGGTGCATATCAGGGCGCGCAATTCCTCCTCCTTGAACTTCTTTTCAGCGTATACTCTCACATCCTTTGAGAGAGAACCGTGGTGTATATCGTGTTTGTAGTTCGTTTCTATCTTTCTCAACCGTGAGCTCAGAACCTCTGCTGCTTCCCTCGTATTTGTGAAGACAAGTGTCCCTCTATGTGTCTCCACGAGTTCGTGGATTCTTCTGAGCCGTGCAGTTGCATCCTCACCGAGAAAGATTCTTTCCGAGAGTAATCTGTCCTCGGAAGTGGGTGATGGCGAATCCACGAGTATCTCCATATCCTTTGCTGTCATTGCCTTCACTATGCCTATACTCCTTCCACCACCCAGAAATCTCGCGACCTCTTCCGGTGAACCAACGGTTGCGCTCAAACCGATTATCTGAAAATCTCCTGAAATCTCCTTGAGCCTTTCCAGTGCAATGGAGAGTTGTGTTCCCCTTTTGCTTTCGACAAGTTCGTGGACTTCGTCGACAACCACATGTTTCACGTTTTTGAGGTGTTCTCGCATCTTCGTTCCAGTAAGGATTGCCTGAAGCGTTTCGGGTGTTGTTATGAGGAGGTGTGGCGGGAACTCGACCTGCTTCCTTCTCTCGTAATCGGTCGTGTCGCCGTGCCTCACACCCACCTCAAGGTTCAGCTTCTCTGCCCACCATATCAGGCGGTCGAACATATCCCTGTTTAGAGCTTTCAATGGTGTTATGTAAAGTATTGATATCGGAGGTTCGTTCCTCTCATGAACCATTGAAAATATTGGCAGCATTGCTGATTCGGTCTTGCCTATACCTGTGGGTGCTATGATGAGGAGGTTCTCACCATCCATTATTCTTGGTATGGCCTTTTCCTGAACCAGAGTTGGTTCGGACCAACCTCTATCGGCTATCAGGTTCTGAATCTCTTTGGTTAAGGTTTTGAATGGCATCTGACCCAACCCTATAACAGTGTTATATTTTTGCAGATTAACCTATCCGGAATAATATAGAAGTTAAAAGACTTATAAAACCTTCCTTAACCATTCCCCTCTCTTTACAAGAGCGGACATTGCTTTGACCGCTCTTTCCGGTGTGGGGTAGACCGGCAACCCTTCCTTTTCCAGTTCTCGAGTTTTTTCAAGTGTGTACTTCCCACCAGTAGCGCAGAACGTCATCGGCTTTCTGTACTTTCTCGATATCTTGACAAGTATCGGAACTATATCCTCGCCGAGCGTAGTTATCTGCAGAAGGACAATACATACTATTCCATCTATTCTCTCATTCCTGCAGAGGAGATCGAGTGTTTTCCTGTATCTCTCTGAATCAGCATCACCTGTCAGGTCGATCGGGTTTTTGATAATGGCATACTCAGGCACACATTTTCTCAATATCTCTTTGCTCTTTTTATCCAGCTCCACGAGATCGAACCCCTCCTTCTCTGCCTGGTCTGTTGCAACTATACCAAATCCTCCGCCATCCGTCACTATCATTATTCTTCTTCCTCCGGTCGGCTCCTGATAGGCGAGAGCCTTCGCGAAATCAAACAGTTCTTCGGTGGTCTTCGCCTCTATGATCCCGGACTGCCTGAAAGCTGCTGAATATACTCTGGCTGAACCTGCCATGCTTCCTGTATGTGATGAAACCGCTTCGGTCCCTTTCTTGGATTTCCCTGCCTTGAGGCATACCACAGGTTTCTTTTTTGAAACCTCTTTTCCGACCTTCATAAGTTTCTTGCCGTCTTCCGTACCCTCAAGGTAGATGGCTATCGATCCAGTCTTCTCATCCTCCTCCAGATACTTCATCAAATCTATCTCATCCACATCAATCTTATTCCCTATTGACATGAACTTGCTCACTCCTATACCCTCCTCGCCTATTGCGTCCATCATAACCGAACCGAATGCACCGCTCTGTGAGATGAATGCCACAGGACCCTCTACCGGTCTCTTCAACCTCTCCTCTGGAAGGAACATTGTATCAACTTTTGAGGAGGAATCATAAACACCCAGACAGTTTGGACCTATGACTCTCACCTTTCCTGTGATTATCCTTTTAACCCTCTCCTCCAGAGCATGATTTCCTATCTCACCGAAACCTGAGGTTATTATTACTGCGGCCTTTGTTCCTTTTTCCACAACCTCTTCCATAACCTTTGGGACAGCGACAGCCGGGACAGCAACAACCACCAGATCCACGTCCGGTGTATCCAACACGCTTGGATAACATCTCCTTCCAAGTATTCTATCCGCTTTGGGGTTAACAGGATAAACCTTTCCACGGAAGTTCTTCACCAATACCCCGAATATGGTATTGCCTATCTTTCCCTCACTTCTGCTTGCACCGACCACCGCTATACTCTTCGGGTTGAAGAAATACTCCAAGTTCTTTGTATTCGGTTTCATCTCAATTCCTCCAGAGCGCTCTTCATTCTCTTCATCCCTTCTTTAATCCTCTCCAGAGATGTTGCATAACTGAGCCGTATGAAACCCTCACCGTACCGACCAAAATCCGACCCCGGAACAACAGCCACCTTTGCCTTATCGAGAAGGTATTCACAGAGTTCAACCGATTTCATTCTGTAATTGAACCTTGGGAACAGATAGAATGCTCCGCGCGGCTCGAGGACATCAAAACCCTCTATCTCTCTCACTCTTTTCAGTATCAATTTTCTTCTCTCATCGTAACTTCTCCTCATCTCCTCTATGCATCTTTCACTCTCCTTATTTGTTAACGCCTCTGCCCCGGCTATCTGTGACATGGTGGGAGCACAGACGGTCGTATATGGATGAAGTTTGACCATCGCCTTTATGATATCCTCCGGGCCGCAGGCATAACCCAATCTGAATCCCGGCATCGCGAAAGTTTTCGAGAAGCTGTGAAACGTTATAACATAATCCTCCATACCATTCAACGAACCTATGGATACATGCCTCTCACCGTAAATCAATTTCTCATACGCCTCATCCGATAATATCACGATATCATTCTCCACCGCCACCTCAGCTATCTCTTCCAGGATTCTTTTCCTCAACACAGTGCCTGTTGGATTCGAAGGTGTGTTTATTATCATTGCTTTAACCCTTTCCGGATCCTTTATGGATTCGCGTATGGTGTCACCGTCCATATCAAAACCATTTTCAAAACTGAGTCTGACTGATACAGGATATCCATTGAGTATTTCAACTGTTGGCATGTAACCCAGAAATCCGGGATCAGGGACAAGAACCTCCTCACCCGGGTCTATCAGCGCTGCCAGTGAAAGAAATATTCCCTCCATGGAACCGCATGTGACAATTATATTCTCGTCACCTGCGTTTATTCCATTCTCCTTCCTGAGTTTCCTTATTATGGCTTCTTTCAGTTCACTTCTGCCAGAAGCAGGTGAGTAATGTGTCATCTCGCTATCCATCGCTTTCTTGACCGCTTCTCTGATATGCTCTGGCGCGGAGAAGTCTGGCTCTCCGGGTCCGAACGATATTATCTCTCTATCCTCCTCGGCTATCTTCAATAACCTGACTATGTTTGCGCCAGGAAGTTCCACCTGCCTCTTGGATATTCTCGGTCTGACCATAAGAGATTTATTGTTGTATCTGTTAAAATATTTGTGGTCATATGAAATGGAGAGAAGTGGCTCTGGTGTTATGCCCTAAGTGTGACAGGGAGCATCTGGTATCCCTCAAGGATGATGTTTGCAGGTGCAAGTGCGGTGAGGAGTTTCCAATCTTTTTCAGAGATAAGCACTCGGAAGAGTTCGTAGCGAATCCTGATACAAGCCCTAGGTTCTAATAAAATAATGAGACAGAGATATTATGAAGAAAACATGGGATGATGTATGGAGAGAAGGTGAGTCTTTAAACATATTCGGGAGAAGATTAAGGAGAGAACAGGCAAAAGCAATAAAGAAATTCTTACCCAAGAACGTGAAGAATGTTCTGGATGTAGGTTGTGGCTTAGGGAGGACGATGGATGTCTTCATGGAGTGCGGTTTGGATGTTGTCGGTATAGATGTCTCTCCAACAAGCATTAAAATATGTAAATCGAAAGGACTGAATGTTTTTCTTATGGATGGTTCAAAGACCGATTTTGAAAATAGAAGTTTTGACTTGGTATTTTCTGACGGGTTACTTGAACATTTTGAAGACTTTGAACCATTTGTGAAGGAATGGTGTAGAATAGCTGATAGATACGTAATGTTAACCCAACCAAACCATTTCTCAGTTTTGGGAAGAATCCTGAAATCTTTGAATAGACATACCGTAAAGGAGTATTCCTACAGAATAATTGATTTTGAAAGAGTTTTTAAAAAAAATAACTTCAAACTTCTGAAACGTGGATCATATAATTTCAATGAGCAGTGGGTTCTTCTCTTTGAGAGGATATAGGATTATTTACTTTTCTTCTTAGGATGCATTTCAAAGAAACTTTCTCTGGGTCCAACTTCTATTCCATCCGAAATTAAAATGCCTTCAACAACATATCTGCCCACCCCAAACATCTGATAATAAAATACATTCATTTCATGTCCCTTCTTCAATTCAATTTCTTTTTCAAAAGTTTCACTCCATGTTTCATTACTGATCTTCAGGTAGAGTTTTGCCTTTCTTTTCCTGTCACTCCAAGTTTCAAGTTTGATTTTAATCCTATTGTGATTTATTGATTTGGTTGTCAGGGAGAACTCAAGAGGTGTTCTGTATTTCACTGTGACATTTACACCCTTGAATATTTCAGCTTCTTTATTCTCTGAATCATATTTCATCAGAGCATGGAGA
>QMZU01000053.1 GCA_003663345.1 Candidatus Aenigmatarchaeota archaeon
CACATGTATTCTCCATTAAGATTTCTTCTGATTGCCTCTTTAAAATAGTACCTCATCGCCTGCCCGGAAACATATGGGTATTCCACGCCGTTTTTCTTGTACTTCTTTACGTCAATGAAGTTTGCCTCTCCCTCTCCAGCGTTCAGATTTGTTAAGTCTGTTTGAGATAACCAGATTACCTCAATGCCCTTCATTCTTCCTCACCTCCTTTGGGTTTCTTTCCCAATTTGTTCAGAGAATAGTACATTGAAGCGTAAACGACAATCAAATCCCTCACCTCTTTCCATCCATCTTTGTTTTTCTCAACAATTTCCTTGGTAAGCTGAATCACCTCATCCAGCGCCGTTGGTTTGATCTTCCTCAGTTTTTCCTCATCTAAACTTGGCAGTTTCCTTGAGATCTCTCTCAGTACACTCCATAATTCATCGAGATTCCTTACTTTATCCAGCTTATATAGTAGCGATGCATTATTTTCCGAAATTTTGGCAACGATATTTCCAATACTTTTAATACTATCTATTTTTTCTTTTTCAACACCCATCTTTTTCCACCTCCATTCAAAAATTAATCCTTCCAGGTTTTGCCTGACTCTAGAAGAAAAGAAAACATAACCTCCTTTTTTTGGAAGTAGACTGTTTGTAAACTTCCTGAAATCGTCCAACAAAAAATATTTTGACAGATTCTCCTGAATATCCCTCGTTGCATCCCAGTCTGTGTTGTTATTGTTTTGGGAGAAAAAGTACATCTTTCCCATTAAGTCGGAATAAATTCTCTCCAATCTTCCACTCTTTTTCAGCTCCCTTATCACTCCAAGAATTCCTTCATCTATGTTCAGGGAATCAATCTTCACATTCTTAACAGCTCCAAATGGTATGTGCAACACAATCCAGTTACTGGCGATTATTTCGTCTGTTGCGTTCTCAACAAACTTTTCGTAAAAGCAGAGTAGCGTTGAATACTCTCCGGGAGTGTTTTCAACATCTTGGACTTTGGGTTTTACCTTGATGTTGGAGTACCTTTCAGCATTATTCAATATTCTCGCATATACACAAAGCTTTTTGAACTCGTGAAGGTCTTTGAGATTGCCAAAATAAGGCATGAATAAGTATGATTTTTCTCCAGGAAATGTTCTGTAAACTAATGCCTCATCAGCCCATTCGAGGATACCTACAAAATAGCAAAGAGGACAGAGATTGTCATAATATTCCTTTAAGGA
The DNA here is from genome assembly GCA_003663345.1 of Candidatus Aenigmatarchaeota archaeon. Taxonomy (GTDB): domain Archaea; phylum Aenigmatarchaeota; class Aenigmatarchaeia; order PWEA01; family B50-G16; genus B50-G16. The sequence goes on from QMZU01000053.1 coordinate 1,217, forward strand.
TAGACTTCTACCGTTCTTGTAGCTTCTAACTCCACTTAAACTGGCTATTTTTGTAACAAACGGATAGTTTGCTTGCTGAAGTTTTTTCACACCTTTATCAAATCTTCTCCCACATAAGATACATGTATTTTTACCCCTGTTCAAACTGAAAATCTTAGAAACAATCTCAGCTGTTTTTTCTGGCTTGTAAATCTCTTCCTTCAGAGCGACTTTTCCACCAATTTTTTTCTCCTCTTGTATGATAATGTGATCTTTTTTGACCTCTTTTTTCACTTTTGTTTTCCTGTCTGGTTCATTAACAATTAGATTCAGTCTTTTGTCAAGTACTGCCCTTGTCAATTCTTCAATGAACTTTTCTTTGTCTTTTATTTTGATAACCAGTGAATTTTCAGTTAGCTCAGCTTTGCAGAATTCTAAATCATTAAGAATTCTGTAAAAGTTCTCAAGTCCATTGTCCATCCACAGATTACTAAATGAGCTAATCTCAATTTTCATACCACCTTCACCATCCCGAAACCCATCGAATTCTTCTCCCCGAAACCCACATCATATCCGAGTTCTATTAAGCGCTGGTTTCCGGTTATCTGGAAAATCCCCAGAGAACACCGGTAATGGGTGTTGAGGATTCTGTGTCTTTTTGGTTTGAAATGAATGAAATTTAACTTGACCACCCCATTTATTCTCTGTTTATGAAATAATTCGTATTTCTTATTTAAATTTTTCTCAATTAGAGTGTAGAATTCCTTATCGGTTGGGTAGAGTTCAATACCCGAAAGTCTTCCATTCTTTTTTACAGGCTTCCGGACAACTATGGGGGCTGTGGTCTGAAATGTCATATTTTTGGAGAATTTAGGTCTCTGGAGGATTCTGACCTCGGAGATGATTCCTTTCAGGTTACCTATTTTGATATCAGGATATGAAAGCATGCCATCTATAACACCCTTTATGAATCTCTCTGCCGGTGATGAGATGTAGAAATAAACGCTGTCCGAGAGTATTCTGATGCCGTTCTTTAGGTTCTTTCTCTTTTCTGCCATCAGGTAGGAGAATGTGAAGGGTTTGGGCACATCTATCTTGTGAAGGTCCAGCGAATAGGATGGGTCGGACCTCTCAACTGTCCTGTAGATATAGGAAGCGAGATAGTATTGGTGGTCGTAGGGTATTACCGGCTTTCCTTTGAGTTTCACGCACACACGGAATCTCAACAGACCCCCGAAATCCTATTCGCGGGAAGATTTATATATTTCCTCCTGAGGAACATGACAGGGTCTGTGCTGTGGTGGATATGGTCACATTGATGGTGTGCATGAGGTACGTTTTGGTGGCAAAAAAGTGTATCACACCCCAAACTATCCGACTTGGTGAGGGAGAGAGTACCGGAGTGCGACGTACGTACCTATGCTCCTTTGGAGTATGTCGATATTTACCACGGGTTTAAGAGCCTTCTTATATAAAAAAAGCATTTTTAAACCTCACAGCCCAATTTCTATCATGGGAGTTCAAATAACCGACATCCTTGAAGGAAGGGATATAGAGATAGCGGATCTGACCGGTCGGGTTATCGTGATAGATGCGCTCAACGTCCTCTACAAGTGCCTTTCGATTATAAGACAACCGTACGGGACACCTCTGAAGGATTCCAAAGGCAGGGTGACCTCCCACCTCTCAGGACTCTTCTACAGGACAACCAAACTGATTGAAGAGGGAATCAAACCGGTATTTGTTTTTGATGGCGAACCACCAGAATTCAAATCAGCCACGAACCTTGAGAGGAGAGAGAGGCGCGAAGAAGCTAGAAAGAGATATGAGGATGCACTCCAGAGAGGGGATATTGAAGAGGCACGAAAGTATGCCATGCAGTCCACCACGGTTCATGAGGAGATGATAAGCGACTCGAAGAACCTCCTGGAGGCAATGGGAGTACCGTACGTTCAGGCACCGAGCGAGGGCGAGGCCCAGGCTGCTTACATCTGCAGGAAGGGTGCTGCGTGGTCCGTTGCTTCCCAGGATTATGATTCCCTTCTCTTCGGTGCACCGAGGCTGCTCAGGAATATAGCCATAACAGGAAAGAGGAAGATGCCGGGAAGGTTGCAATATGTTGACGTTAAACCGGAGCTTCTGGTTCTGGACGAGATACTCAAAAATCTCCAGATAACAAGGGAGAAACTGATAGTTCTCGGAATGCTTGTAGGGACCGATTACAATCCAGGTGGTGTGAGGGGGATAGGGCCAAAAACCGCTCTCAAGATGGTCAGAGATCACTCCGTCGAGGAGCTTCTGACCGGTGTGGACTGGGGCATTCAAGCCCGGAAGGTGTTCGATTTTTTCCTCAACCCACCCATCACCGACGATTTTTCGATACACTGGAAGGAACCGAATGAGGAAGAAATAAAGAGGATACTCTGTGATGAACATGACTTTTCAGAGAGCAGAATTGAAACAGGCATAGAGAGGCTGAAGAAAAAGAGGGGAAGCGGCACGCAGATGAGACTGGACAGCTTCAGACCCTGATTGTTATACTTCTCTCAGAGAACCTGTTGAGACTCTCCTCCAGAGCCTTTATCTCCCTTCCAAAATCACCTGCAAAGCCCTTCTTCTCCTTTTCGAGTTTCCTCATTTCACCCTTTATCTCCCTTATTCTCCTCTCAACATCCCTGAGGTTCTTTTCCTCTTCCTCCAACCTGAACCTGACATCTATCTTCTCAATCTCGTTCTTCACCCTCCCAATCTCTTTGTCTATGTATACCTTCTTATCATACAGCTCCTTCAGGGAACCCTTCTCAATCCTGTATATCTGCTCCAGTATCTTGTTTCTCCTCTTGTCCGTGATTCCAAGGGATTCCATCTCAACAAACTTTCTCAGGTCTTCCATTATACTTAAAAGCTCCTCAAAACCCTTATCCTTCTCTATGGCTGTAAACGGCTCTTCCACGTAGAGTTTCAGCGTTTCAGAGGGTTTCTCAAGGCTGTAAACCAGTCTCTTCAGAGGCTTCTCTATTAGGGATAGTTCATTGAAGATTCTTGTTTCGATGGACTTCTTCCTGGCCATCAGCTCCGATTTTTTCCTCTCAAGCTCTTCCAACTTTCTTAAATCCTCGCTCTGCAGGAGCATCTCTATTCTTTCCATTATCCCCTTCTTCTCTTCTTCCCTGAGCTTCAGCTCCTTTTTGAGGGCATCCTTCTCTTTTTCTATCCCTCTCTGCCTCTCAAGACCGGTAAAGAGTATCATGACCTTTTTCCTCATCTCTTCCATCTCTCTCATATCCTCCTTTATGCTCTTGAGGTCCACCGATACCCTCTTCAAGTCGGTACTGAGCTTCTCAATGCAGTCCACCACCCTTTTGGTCTCATCCTTGAGGAATCTGGACAGGAAGAGAATGTTCCGGTTGGATTTTGCAGCAAGGTCATCCAGTCTTTTCACCGTATCATGCGAGAATCCCAGGAAACCGGTAATACCCACATTCTCCACCACAAAACCTCCGAGGAACCTCTCAACCCTCTGTATGAGCTCCTCCTTGTTTGACTCCACAGCTTTTTTGATTTTGGGGTCGAGCTCCTCAATTTTTTTCTTCTTTAACTTCTCAATGCTCTTCAAAATCTCATTCTTATCCTTCTTTAGTTCCCTCATGGAGCCCCTAACTATCTCCTCGAGCCTCTTCCTCAGACTTCCCTCCTTTTCATCAATCCATCTGTCAATCTCCCCGAGGGAGAGCTCAAAGGGCTCCTCCTCTTTTTGATGCGAGAATAAGGATTTTAATCTCTCAAGCATGATAATTATTTCTCAGAGGACTTAAAAAGGTTAGACGTCCAGATACAGCCTTGTGCCGAGTTTTTTCACGGTACCTTCAACCTCCATCCTTCCGAAAAGACCCTCCTGATGCGTGCAGAGGAGTATGGAATTCTCACCATCACTCAGTTCGTACCAGACATCACCGCTCTCTCCAAATATCTCCATCTCCCTGATGGTTCCTCTAACCCTTACCCTGGAGTTCAGAAATATCTCAGGATGGTTCAGTATGTCGGATATCTTCACCAGACCTTTTCTTACAGGAATTATTTTTTCCTCTTTTTTCCTTTCTCCAAATCTTTTCTTCAGAAAATAAGCAAATGGAAATGCTGGGGAAAGACCCAGTATTATTATCAGCAGTTCCCACGGAACCCTGTAAGGCTCGGGGCATCTATCAACAACACTCCATCCTTCAGGCACATCACAGGGTGTTGAAAACTCCACACATTCTCCGGCAGGACCGATGGCTTTTGTTGGAATGTTCTCGCAGGTAATCTCCTCAACCTCCCCTTCTTCCGGGG
>QMZU01000054.1 GCA_003663345.1 Candidatus Aenigmatarchaeota archaeon
CCCCATGGGTGGGGAATACAAACGGGCTCGCCGCAAGGCGAGGGGGTTTGTTTTCGAACCTGCGACCTCCACGATGTGAGCGTGGCGTCATTCATGTGGCTCCATAAGAAGCCTAACCACTAGACCACAGACCCATCAATTCAGTATCTGGATGGAACCTATATAAATTTTACCAGAGATTAGTTTTTCCATGAGTTATGAGAAGGATGCAAAGAAGTACAAGTTACCGGGTTTGAAGGATATCGAGAATGTTTTTGGTCTGAAGATAGATGAAGGGTCTTCTCTGAGAGATGTCTTCAAGGAGATTATGGAAAGGTTCAGGGATGCCAAGAATCTGATTGAACCGGTTCTTTTCATTCACGAGGGTTCCAGTCCCTGTTGTTTTTACGAGTCATCGGTTCTCGGGAAAGAGAAAAAGGTTTACCTCGATCTCTACAAAAAGATAATGGAAATTGAATGGTATCTGGAGAGGATATATTTCGATGGGAGAGAAAAGAGTATAGCCGAGGCATTGAAGAGATGTTATGATGTGTGGAGAAATGAGGTAAGAGATAAGATTCTGGAGTTTGCCAAAAAAATGGAGGATGGTTGGAGAAATTACAAGGGTAAGAAAAACCATACACAACCTTATTTGGGATAGCATGAAGCTCAAGGATGCTGTTAAAATCGCTGAGGATGATCCAAGGGTGAAGGAAATCCTGGATTCTGGTGGTTTTCTCTGCTCGGCCCATGTTATGGTGAAACCTGATGAGGAGATAAAAGTATGGGATCTGTTTTACTTTGATCCGGAGAGCAGGAAAATAATAAGCGTGGGTGTTGGTGAAACTGTGAAGGTTGGTAATCCTGAAGACCCTTTGAATGAGGAGGTTGGGAGGATTGATGTTAGCCTTCTCATAGAGGGTTCTGAAGCCATCAAAATCGGTGGTACCGATGGTGCACAGAGAATCCTCCTCTCGTTGATGAAAAGGGAGAAACACATCTGGAACGTGATCTCGCTTAAGGGCAACCTTCTGTTTCTGAATGTTGTGGATGGCGAGAGTGGAGATATTCTGGAGAAAAAGGTAATAAACCCGTTCAGGATTCTTTAATGGTGGACGGGATGGGATTCGAACCCACGACCTTCGGCTTCTACGCTATCCGGGCTTCGGGAATTTGCGCCCGGCGGCCTTATAAGACCGACGCTCTATCTGTTGCCTGAAGGCATAACCAGGCTGAGCCACCCGTCCACTCAGGCATATTCAAATAGTCACCACAACCTTTTAAACTTTTCACATTCCGATGGGTTTTTATTGGTTAAAATCCAAATCTAATCATGAAGATTGGAATGAAGGGATTAGAAGATATTTTCAAGAAGAGGGCGGAGATACTCTTTGCATATCTGTACGGTTCTGCTGCAAGGGGTGAAGCTGGTAAGGGAAGTGATATTGATATAGGTGTATTTGTAAAAAATGACTTCAAACCAGAGCCATTCTATGAGGTCAAAATTTCTGAGGAGGTTGAAAATTTGACCGGGTTGAAGAATGTAGAGGTTGTTGTTCTGAATGGAAAGCCACTGAGGTTTCTGAATCAGGTACTAAGACATGGGAAGCTTTTATTCTCAAGAGATGAAAGGGCTAGAGTTCTTTTTGAGACATATGTGACGAAAGCTTACATAGATATGAAGCCTTATTACAGAGAGTATGATGAGATGAGGTTGAAATCATGATCGACAGAGATATCATAGAGGCAAAATTTGACATAATTGAAAGGAACCTGAAGTTCATCAGAGAAAACTATTTTCATATGGAACCTGAGGAACTTGAAAAGGATTACAGAGATTATCAGGCTTTGAAGTTTTCACTATTCGAGATTGTGGAAGCATGTATAGATGTGGCTAACCATATAATTGCTTCAAAGAGGCTCGAGAGGGTGGAGGAGTACTCCAGAATGTTCATGGTGCTTGGAAAGAACGGAATAATATCAGAAGAGTTGGCCGAGAGATTATCCAGAATGGCGAGGTTCAGGAATTTTCTAATACATAGATATTCCGAAGTGGATGCTGAGATTGTGATGGAAATCGTGAGAAAGAACCTGGATGATGTGATCGAGTTCATGAATCAAATCAAGAAGTTTATAGTATCACAAGATTTTTAACCCTTTAAAAGAAAATATCTCTTATGAAGAGTGTGCTCAAAGAGGTTGAGAGGATACTAAACAGAGAGGGTTTTCTCAGCCTCAAATATCCAAGAGGGTGTTTCGATATAGCTGCCAGAAGGGAGAATCTTCTGCTGATAAAAACCCTTCTCAATATAGACTCATTTCAGGATTATCAGGCAAATAACCTCAAAGTCCTCTCCCATTATCTGAGTGCATCTCCGCTCCTAATCGGTGAGAGAACCAGAAGGGAATGGTTAAAGGAAGGGATTGTGTATGAGAGGTTCGGTATCCCATCGGTGAATATTGAAACATTTGACGGGATAATGAAGGGTGATTATCCCCGTGCTATAAGGTTCAGGGGAGGGCTCTTTGGAAGGGTAAATCCAGAAAAACTTAGGGAGGCGAGATTGGAGAGGGAGTTGAGTAGGAGAGAGCTCGCTGAGGCGATAGGCATAACGAAGAAGAGTATATATGAACATGAGAGAGGTATGTTCAGGATAATGTTTGATGTTCTTGAGAGCCTTGAGAGTTTCCTGGAAAGAAAGGTCTCTGAGAGGATAGATCCGTTCAGTTTCGAAATAGAGAAACCTGAGACGAAACCTTCCGATAGACTCGAAAAGGAAGTGGCCATGGAGATGGAAAGGCTGGGCTTCAGAACGGACTTCGTTTCCAAGGCGCCGCTTGATATAGTTGCGGAGTGTGAAAGTGTTCTGCTTTCGGATGTTGAGAGGAACGCGAAACTTCTGGAAAGGAATGCTCCTTTTCTCAAGCTTCTATCAGAACTTGCTGAGGCCCCGGCACTCCTCCTCTCAAAGAAACCCAGCAAAAGAGAGGTCTCCGGACTGATTCTTATGGATGTTGAGGAGTTGAGGTCATTCTGCTCCGGGAAGGAGCTCGTGAAGGAGATAGAGGGATAGGAGCATTTGATACCAACTTATAACTTCTTCTTAACTCCAAGATTATATACTTAATGATAAAAAATTCAAAGAAACTTTCTTTCAATGTTTTATAAAGAAAAGGTGAAAAATATGTTTGAAGAAAACTCTAGGAATGTGGAAGGGGTATGAAAATGAGTGAAATAAGTGTTTTAATTCCTGTCTATAAGGAATCAAAGTTATTGGAAAAAATGTTGCAAAAACTACTCCTGCAAAAAATCAGTAAAGAGATTTTTGTTATTATTGACGAACCGACCGAAAAATCGATAGAAATTTCAAAGAAGTTTGGAGGGGAGGTTAATTTTATTCTCAATAAAAAGAGGGTGGGAAAGGCCGGGGCTTTAAACAAAGCAGTAAAAATCTCTTCCGGGAAAATACTGCTCTTTTTGGATGATGATATAGAACTGCCTGACAAACCAGATTTCCTTAAGACGATCAAAAAAGAAATGGAAGATGCTGATATTCTTGATATAAAAAAGGAAGTTATAAGAACCTCATTCTTATCAAAAATGACCTACTACGAATACGTGGGATTTAACATAGGTTCTTGGTTGGTGGCGAGGTTCATCGGAAAATCCCCTGCTGTTAATGGTGCAGCATTTGCAATGAGAAGGGATGTTTTTGATTCTATTAAAGGTTTCAGAAAAGTTGTGAGCGAGGACCTGGATATAGCTACTAGGAGCTTCTTAAAAGGTTACAGGTTCAAATATACAAAAAACGTTGAAGTTTATAATCATGTTCATTCAAGTTGGAAGAAATGGATTAAACAGAGGAGAAGATGGGTCACAGGAGCAGCATTATGGTTCAAAGAATGGTACAAACCTTTGCTGAAAGAAAGTGTTCGACGTCCACAAATATTTATCCCTGCCCTGATTTTTGTTTTTCCATCCTTGATAATTTTCCTTACAGCTTTTTTGTTACCTGATTTATTGATATATAAACTCTTCTCCATTCTTTTATTATTTCTTATAATTAAATTCAATATAGTTCTTCCTTTCCTGTTATTCACATCTCTAGGTATCATTATATTCAAGAGTCTTCTTTTTTCTCTGATCGGGTTTTTATTATTCACTGTTTTATTTTTTGTATTGTCGAACAGATTGAATTTTAGAGTTAAATTCCACGAATTTTTTGTTTACTATTTCTTTTATTCGCTCGTAAGTCTATTCTTCATGATTGCAGGTCTGATCAAAGTTTTTATTTTTAATAAAAAATCCGTCCCTGATTGGAAAATTTAGTTGCAATTTGCTTCTCCTGTCAAAGAGAGTGGAACTCAAATTGCTTTGCATGTCAGCACCAAATTTGTTTAATGGCTTTCAGCAAACCTTTAGAGTAAGGTTTAAATATCACGGTTTCTTTAATATATTTAGTGTTTAAATAAACTAAAAGGGGTGATGCTCATGGCCAGGAAGAAGGACTGGAGTTTCTTCTGGGAGGACCCATGGGAGGAGATGGAGAGGATGCAGGAAAGGTTGAACAGGATGATGAGCAGTCTCTGGAGGGGTACTGCAACACAGTTCATGCACCAGTTCCCGGTTGATATAATTGATGCTGATGACTCGATAATTGTCAGAGCAGACCTTCCAGGAATAGACAAAAAGAACATTTCGATAAGGGCCACGGAGGATACAGTGGAAATACATGCCGAGCAGAGCGAGGAGAAGAGAGAGGAGGGTGAGAACTTCTTCAGGCAGGAGAGAAGGTTCGGCTCATTCCACAGAACCATACCGCTTCCGGAGGAGGTTGACGCTGACTCAGCAGAGGCTAAACTGGAGGACGGTGTGCTTGAGATAAGACTCCCGAAGAAGGTCAAGTCAGAGAAAAAGAAGAAGGAGATAAAACTCAAGTGACGGTGATGAGCCTATCAGTGACTGAAAACTTCACATCAAGGAATTTTTCAGTGGCCCAGATGTTGGTTCTACAGTGACCGGTCATCTCTGGAACTTTTATCTTTCCACCCACAATCCCGAGATATGGTATCAATTGGTCAGCCATATGACTGTCCACCGCCCCTCTTTCGAAATCCTCTATAAGTTTTTTTGCAGCGCTCAATCCAACATCCTCTGCTCTCCTCCCCCTCTCTCCCAGAGAGTCCGAACCGAGGATGCTCTTCTCAGTGTTTATCCAGAGAGTTATGCCGGAACCTGTGGAATAGGTTTCAGAGTAGGATATATCTATCTCCGGTTCCACTCCAAATTTTTTACGAAGATGTTCAAGTGCAGAGTCGGACTGTCTTTCAGCTACCTTTTTCTGACTGAGGTCAAGAGAAGCGTGGGAAATGCCTCCAATATTTGTAACCTCCCCCTTCTCGGTAAGTGAAAAACTTTTCAGTTCAGATGATTCAGCTTTGAACCTCACCAGACCTCCTCCCTTCGGGTAGTATCCTCTCTTCTCA
>QMZU01000055.1 GCA_003663345.1 Candidatus Aenigmatarchaeota archaeon
CAACAACAAAGTTAGTGGGCAAAGTGCTCGGCAAGAAAGTAAAAAGCGCAACAATTCAGAGATCGGCAGAACTTGCAAAACTTCCTCGCGGCACATTGGAAATCGGCGAAAGTTATGGCTACACAATAACAAAAAAAGATTTTGGCAGAGCATACACACGCTACTTTGCGAAAATTAGCAAAGCGCGGTTAAGTGAAACAGGGGCTACAAAAATACAAAAAGTTGGAGTAATTGCGAAAGGCTGGGTTGAAAAGCTTGGCAAGGGTTTGATTGGAAAAGGCAAAGCTTGGAAAGCCAAATTGAAAAGCATTGCAATTACTGAAATTGAAAAGCCAGTTACAAAAACGCGAGAATTAAAAATTTTTACAGCAGGAAAAACCAGCAAATTTGTAAGGCTTGGCAAAGGAGTTACTGGTCTTACACACACTATGGTATCGGCACAAAAGCAATTTGCTTGGAAAGCTGCTGGCGAATTTTTAAGCAGAATGAGCAAAATTTCAATAGTTGGCGCTGTTGGTGGAACAGCAGCAGCTGTTTCTAAAACTGCAAAAAAAACACAAGTTAGACTGAGGCCAATTATTAAGGCAGACTTTTTGCCTTCTGTGCGAACCAAATCAGCATCTTTATCTATAATAAAACCCATAGAAAAGAAAATAACAAAGCCAGCCATACAAGCCTCTCTCAAGAGCAAAAGCCTAACCAAACAGCTTAAAATATCCAAACAGGCCACGCAGCCAAAAACAACCACTAAAACACAAACCAAAACCCTAATGCAAAAGCTAACAAAGCCAATTCTAGTTCAAGCCGAAACCGCAACTACTACTCAAACTGCGAAAGAAGAAACTATAACTCTGCCCAAATTAACACAAGCGGAAGTTCCAATTACAACTCAAATTCAAAGAACACGAACTGCTCTTTTTATCAAGCCTACAATTCCGCCAGTTATATCGCCAACGCTGCCAACTAAAAAACTCACATTACCTAAAAGAAAAAGCATAAAACTGCCAGCTTTGGTTAGTAAAAAAGAATCTGGCTATCACGTTTATGCTAAAGAAAAAGGCAGGTTTGTTAAGGTTTCAAAGAAGCCTTTGCCTAAGCAAGATGCTTTGCGCTTAGGTGCAACTGTGGTTGATGAAACAGTTTCTGCAACATTCAAGATTAAAAAAGCACGCAAGAAAGTTGAAAAGCCTTTGATTTCGTTCAGGCCATTCAATCTGTTCAAATTCAGGCAGAAAAAAGGCACAAAGAATGTGTTTGTTGAAAAGAACACATTCAGAATTGATTCACTTGGCGAGCTTAAAGGGATTACCGTGAAAGGTTGGCTCGCAAGAAAGAAAAAGAAATTAGGAGCGTGGTTTTGATGGCAAGGCTGTGGAAGATTCTATCAGTTTCGAGAAGAAAACCCAAGAAGCTCAAAGGAAAGACATTCGTGTGGATATTCAACCGCAAAATTAGAAGATGGGTAAAATTCAGGACAAGGTGATAAGATGCGCTCGCTTGTAGTGATGTGGACAATACTCGCTGGGCTCATAGCGTTTGGAATCTGGCTTCAAATATGGACACCGATATACAACGACATTGTTTATCCATACATTACAAATGCAGAGAACAACATCGCATACTCTGATTTGATTGTTACTCTGCTTGCCTTTGCTCCGCTGTTCGTTGTGTTTGTTATCCTGTTAATGCCGATAATGAGCCCAGAACCTGAACGATTGTTTGATTGATGCTCAACTACTCAGAAGAGGTGAAACGCTTGGCAAAAAAGAGAAAAAGAAGGAAACGCAGGAGCAAAAGAAGAAAGCGCAGGCGCAGGTAAATGCTCAAGCCCATTGCGGGCTTGAAGGTTGCGAAAGGCGGGCAACACCCGCCTTTATATTCACTTTCCCATCGGTGAAAGAATGAAAGCAGACAAGAAATGGCTTGAATATTATGTACCAAAAACAACAGCTGTTCCTATCGTTTTTCCAAAATCCAAAACCGCGCCTGCAAACCTAATAATACCTTTACCTCAAACTGCAGTTGTTAAAAAATATAGGTGATATCCAAAATGCTCAAAAATCGCATCTGGCTAATCTTGATTGCAACGCTGTTTTTGGTTAGCTTGCAAAATGCTTTCGCTTGGTGGAACAGCGATTGGCAGTATAAGCGAGCTATTCAAATGACAACTTCGGAAGATTACAACAAGGGCAACATAATAAAGATAGCCTCAGTAAATATGTCCTCGTGGACAGTATGTTCGGATTTGAACGATGTTGTTGTAGTGGATGAAACATTAAATATAGATTTGAATAGACAAGTTGTGTGTAATGGAACAAAAACAGATTGCAATGTGTTTTTTGAATTAGCAGACTCATTACCTGCAGGCACATATAACACTCGGTTTTATCTTTATTATAACAATTCCGCTTGCCCCTCGCCAAAAAAAGATTTTTCAAACGCCTACACAGTGGTTGATGATATTGAAGATGGGGATATAAGCGATTGGACTATTGAATCAGGGTCTTTTTCGGCTTCTACCACGCAAGCAAGAGGAACTTACAGCATTCTTGAATCTTCAGAAGGATGGGCTTACAAGAAGCCAAATGGAACGGCTGGAGAGTGGGGTATGGAATATAGTGCGTGGATTTTTACTGAGGGATTAGGCACAGGCGATTATGCTATTGTTCTATTAGCACAAAATGATGTTGATAGCTGGGCAAGTGATGGAATAGGTATATGGTTGCATGCAACCAACGGAGTTCAACTAAGAGTTGATATTGGTGGCACAACAAACTTTTATAATCTCGGTTCTTATAGTAATAACACTTGGTATAAATTTAGATTTGTAATTGATTGGGAAAATGATGTTGTTTCTGTTTATTATTATGATTCAACAGAAACTTTGCTAGAAAGTGCAACAAATATTTCAATTGCACATTTGCCAATTTATAGAGTAAAACTCAGAGAAGCTGGAACGCATAATACTTATTATGATGATATAGTTGTAACAAACAAAATTTTATCCCCTTCTATTACACTTGGCTCAGAAGAAACATCAGGCCCTACCATAAGCGTAACAGCCACAATAAACAGCCCCAACGGCGGCGAAGTAATTTCAGCATCAAGCACAACAATAGATTTCAACGTTGAGGTAAGCGGAGTTTCAAACCCAGAGGTGCACGCGAAGATAGCATACAGCACAACGCAGGGGGCTTTTGAAAACGTTATAGAGGCAGATTTAAACCTAAACAACTACGCAAACATAAGCAACTTAACCTGCGATGATGCAAACTTTGAAGATAGCACAAACTGCCAATATACTTGGGATTTGTTTGATCCTGTTGTGCCTGATGGAAACTATTATATTGATATAAACGCATGGGAAACTTCAAGCGGAGTGAGCGGAACAGACAGCAGTGATGGAAAGTTTGAGATAGATAATGCACCTGAATTCAGCACAGATTTTTCATACACACAACCAGACCCGCTAGACCCTGAAAACGGCATTACTGAAGTAACTAGCACCTTCACAGCAGATTTAACCTACAAAAATGTAACGCCTGCAAGCTACACTTACACAGTCGATGGAAACACAGTTGCAACCACAGACCCAACAGATTACAATTTCACCACTTATGGCGATTTCAACGTTTGTTTGTTTGTTGTGTATGATTATGACTACAATGCTGACACTTACGAAGATGGAAACTGCAAAACAATCCACGTAAAAGAATATCCACAAGGGCTTGATTTCACGCCAACAGATGCCAACGTTACACAAGCGAAAGATTTCACAGCAAGCGTAAGTGGCTCACAACCAACAATTACACAGTGGTATTGGTTCTTTCCCAGCCCAGACACTAACTATTTAGGGCAAACAGCAACGCATACTTTCAACGCAACAGGCACAATGCAGGTATGCGTAACAGCACAAAACACAGACGACTTGAATAGAACAAAGTGCAAAGATGTAACTGTTTACGGCGTTCTGATTGTGCATTTCTACGATGAGCAAACGAACGCTGTGGTTAATGCAAGCGTAAATTTCTTGGACAACAACTACAACACAACAGGCACATTTACTTATTATTTGGAAAACTTTGCAAATACAAGCTCAAGCTACACGCTAACTGTTTGGGATGTAAATAGACACGAAAGGCATCTAATTTTAGATTTGAACAGGTGGAGCTACTACGATATTAACATGCTACTGCTTGATAGCGATGTTGGAAGAAATGTGTTATTCCAGTTTTTCGCGCCAGATGAAAGCACATTGCTTTCAAACGCAACGGTTAGGGTAAAGCTGAACGATGCTTATGTAGATGCCACTGTGTTGGATTCAGATGCGAAAGGCACGCTTTTCCTTGATACAAACAACGCTGGCTACTCTTTCCATATTACAACGCCAGATGGCAATCAGTATGAATATAGCGCTGTAATTGTAATCGTGAAAATTCCAAAGCAGGAAGATGATTTGGCAGTAGATATTACACCGTTTGAGGTCGATGTTGGCGGGTTGGCAAAAGCAAGCTATACAAACCAAACAACAGATTTGAACTTTTATGTGCTTGGCAACACTTACGAGTATTACCGCTTGAAGATAGGCGACTGGAACGCTGATAACTATTATGACCGCTACTACTATGTAAGAATACAAGGCGCTGCAACAACCTATACAATTCAGCCCTATCTGGTTAGCACAGAAACAGGTTTGCTTTCTGCAATTTACGGCATAAACTCTATGGGAAGCCCTTTAGGCAGAGTTATGTTTGTTATACAGAAACAGCTCAACGACATTGAACCCGAAACAGTCCAGACAGTTGTAACAGATGACACAGGTAAAGGATTAGTTAGCTGGGTTGTGAACGATACTTACTACGTGAAGGTTTATTACAACAACCAGTATGTTGGGCAAGTGCAGATAATGCCTTCAAGCAGCACATACTATATCACCGTTACAACAGAAACGACGGGAATCAGCGGAATTGAAGCACAGCTTGTATATGTGCAGTTCAGTCCTTCGATAGGCCGTTTGGCTCTTAACGATTTGAATCAGTTCCACTTTGATGTGAATGTTTATTCTCCAACCAGCTCGATAACAAGTGTAACAGTAACTGCAAGCTGCAAAGGAAACACAGTTTACAGCGAAACAAAAAGCACAAACGTTGCAGAAAACGCAATATTCAGCGTGGATTTGAATGAAGATGATGTTAGTGGCTGTAAGATACTTGAAGTTACTGTAAGCGTTAGCACGCCAGAAGGCACAATTACTAAAAAGATGACTTATGGGCTAAGCAATACAGCGATTTGGTTGTGGGGAAGCGGTGCATTTTCAACAATCAAAAACTTGCTTGGTGATTGGGTAGCAATGCTTATAGCTTTACTTATCACAATTATGGCTGTCGGAGCTGTTGCCTTCAAGCTAAATCCGAATCCAATAGCATTA
>QMZU01000056.1 GCA_003663345.1 Candidatus Aenigmatarchaeota archaeon
ATTCTTGCCCTTCTTCTCAAGCTCCAGGAGTTTTCCATAATCTGGATTCTCCAGCGCCTCAATTCTTTTCTTCACCTCTGCCACAGGTGCGTCCAATATCTCCTCATAGGAAACTTCCTCTTTCTGGACATCTTTTTTCTCTTCTGGTTTCCCCTCCACCTTTTCCTTGATCTTTTCCTCAACCTCCGGGACTTCAAGAACATCGGCAAGTTCCGCCTTCGCAACACCCTCTTCCACCACTACTCTGACCCTCACCCTGGCCGGAGGTTTCTTTATGCCACGCGACCAGAGAAACTTGTTCAGCTCATCGCCGAGTTTCACTTCCTCCGTTTTCATGTGTCTCTGGAGGAACTCTCTCACAGTTCTGACAGCCTTCCTGGTTCTGTATCCCCTTGATACATCTCTTATTTTCTTTCTTATCGGTATGGTGTAAATGCGCTCCTCAGCCATAATATCACTCCTTTTTCGAATCTCTTCTCCAGTGTTTCTGCTGGAATGACCATATCCTCCTTGTCCTTGCCCTCTTCAAACCGAACTTCTTTATACTTGCCCAGAGAGGGGCATTGGTGATCCTACCTTTTTTTATCAATCTCTTTTTTCTGTGCCTGAACTTGAATCTGCCCATATGGATTACCTTCTCATTATTTTGAAATCGCGCTTCTTCACAAGCATCGAGAGGATGCTCTTCAGCTGCTCCTCAGTCACCTGTGTCCTGATCTGGCCTGCCTGATAGAGCTGGATTAGGTAAACCTCTATCTGCTCCGCGAGCAGGGGGTTTGCGATCCTCACCCTTCCCAGCCTCTCTATTGCTTCTTTTGTCAGCACCTGTCTGAGTATCGCCTTCCTCTGTTCTTCAACACTCTTTTGCAGCTCCTCCTGTGTTGGTTGTCCCAGACTTCTGAGGAGCTCCTCCCGCTTCTTCCTTCTTATCTCATCTATATTCATATACTCACCCAATCAGCCAGAAACCTCATGCGCCACATTATCAAGGAAACTCTGGCCCTTGGGTGTTATTACTCTTCCTTTATTCTTATACTTCTGTATCAGACCCGCATTTTCCAGTTGCTGGAGAATCTTCCTTATAACAGCACCGGAGCCCTTTCTGAAGTGCTCTGGCTGGTGGCCGAGGTTTTTCCTTCCACCATATTCTGTTCTGAGGCGCTGGGTTCCGATCGGACCCTTGAGGTATATCTTTCTCAAAATAGCAGCCGCCCTGATGTACCACCAGTCGTCCTGTACAGGTGGCCTTTCTCTGTTCACACCTGTTTTAACATAATCGGCCCATTCCGGTGGCTGAATCTCCTCAAAGCTCTTCAGCTTCTCCTTAACAGCCGTTATCAGATCATTTGGTTTGACATCGTGGACGGTTGTCATGAAATCACCGATTACCTTTTTAATTATAACAAAGCTTTAAAAGCTTTCGTTGGATTTCTCTCTTTCCATATATAAATATTTGGAAGAGATGGAAAGTTTTATAAATAACGTTAACGGTTAAAAAACTTATGGGATACTCCGAAAAGCTTATATTCTTTACTGTACTCCTTCTGATTCCTCTATCAATCCTCACCATTCTCGTTTCCGGGCAAACTCCACCATTTAACTTCACAGGTTTCACCAGATACACAAACGGAACACCGATGCCAGAAGTGAATATAACTATGATTTTATATAACATGTCGACCGGTTTCAACGAGATAGAGAGATATAGTACCCTCTCTGATTCGGATGGTTTCTTCAACCTGAGCAACATAACATTCTACGAACATGATATAATGTACAAGCCCATAATTATAAAGTACAGTTCAACAAATCCCATCAGGGCCGAATATATCGGCCAGACCCTTCCTCCCTTCCCGCCTCAGGAACTTCAGAACCTCCATAATGTTACTTTCTATCTTAAAGAAGCCGCTACTCTGAATATAACAGCAGAGGGTCGCCGTCAGCATCTTGATGAAGCACAAATCATCTTCAATCAGACCATCCCGGATTACAGCATCGGTCTGGAATGGGACTGGGACAACGGTCTCTGGGCATACGAGAATTCCTCACATCTCGTGAAGCTTGACAGAGGTTTCTCCTATGTGAGTTCATTCGAAACAAACATCAGCTCGGTTATGGATATTGAATACACGGGGTCCGATACGTGGTATTTCATAAACCACAGTACATCCCCACCCTACTACACATACGTCACGAAAATCTCCGGTGGTTCGGTCGTTAATTATACAAACCTGACCTACAGGAATTACGTGAGTATTGAGGGTCTTGAGTACAATCCCAACGACGGATTATTCTATGTCTCTGGCAGAAATCAGATGGGGAATACCACAATAGACAAATACAACTCCTCCACTTTCGAGCTTATCGAAAACCTGACCCTTGACCTCCCACCCGGAAAACTCGAGATACAGAACGGTGTCTGCTATCTTGCAGGAGAGATTCCCGAAACATATGCTCTGTTGAAATGTGATTGCAACACATTCCAGTGCTACGACAGCTGGAACTTCACAAAACCGACCGTGGACGGACTGGATTATAACGGCACATGGTATTTTGCCTCAAGAAATGATAGCTCGATAAATGAAATAAGACTCTTCGATGATGGAACAAAGACATTCAGATATCAGGTTAAGGACACAAGACTCGGATACCCTGTGGACGAGAATTTCGAAAGAACTTTCAATCAAACCTTTGTTTACGTGCCGGCAGATAGAAACTATTCAATAATGATTTATCCGGAGGGGGCGATGCCGTCAAATTACGATTTAAACAACATATCGGATTACGGACCCTCGCCGCTGATAAATATACATTTCAACGTGACCGAGGAGCCCAAGTGGGTTTACGGTTACGTCACCCATCCCGGAACTTCGAATTTTGATTCCTTCATAGTCATTCCATATCTACTGGAGCCCGGAAACATGGTATTCGACAGACCTATGCCATACAATATGAGTGCATGGAGATGGCCGCGGGCATCAGATTACTTCAATAACACCTATAATTCCACCACGTGCTTTTATAACATGACCATACCGGGTTCTGCCATGGGAACAAACATCCTTCTTTTCGCAATGGCAAGAAATGAATCAACAGGTACAGGTTATTTCGGAGCATTCAAAACCTTAACGGTGAGTGCCTCATCACCCGAAAATATCAGGGTCGATTTCACACTCCAACCGCTTGTAGGCACACTTTCCTCCATATCCATGGAGGATGCCGGTAATTGGGGCAATACCAAATACATCACCACCATCAAGAAGAGGTTCAGACTCAGAAACGCAAGCGGTACCAATGCACCCGGACACGCGCACATAGAGATGGAGATGGATTACACCTCTCTGGGTGGACCGTCCTTCACCTGGATGACCGATGTGGAAAGTGATGATAACGGAATATTTGAGGTTCTGACGCTGAACGCTCCGGTGAAGAGGGTGAACGTCTATTCACAGGACTTCGCACCGAAAAAGGATTACATTTCGGTGTCTGAGCTCGCCTCGGACCCCACCGAGATACTTCTCAACGAATTCAGACCCGGTGGTCCTGGAGGTGAAACTTTCACAGATATAATGATAGACATGGTGAAGTCCGCTCCGGAGTGTGATGTACCGAATTACGACCGGGGAGTTTGCTCCCTCTTCCCGGAACAGGTGGATATGGAACATTTCAACCCACTGAGTGTTATCATGGGTGGTGGGCACATAAGCTTTGTGATGAGAAAGAACTCCAACAACATAACGGTCCATTATGTGGATGTTGACATGTTCGCGTCCGGACCTCCGGATGCCCTCTTCAACGATTCGGCATCCAACGACTTATCCGGTTCCACACTCGAGCAGGCTTGGAGATTCGGAAGCATGGGACCGGAAATATACGATTACGTGATTATCGGCATTCCCTACACCGAGGCAAATGCAACCCAGACCGGAATAAACGACTCCGAGCCGATAACCGTGAACATACCGGTCTTCTACGACAATGACTGGAATGTGACATGGCAGATGGGTGTGAATGAAACGACTAATCTAACAGGAACCGATTATGAGGAGTATACTCAGGACCCCTATGCTGCCTACATAAACGGCTCGAACGTCACGTGCAATACAACCGATACCAACCTCACCGGCCTCTGCTATGCCGACACGGTCATGAATATGATATGGTTGAGGATACCGCACTTCTCCGGAATACAACCCAATGTCCAGGGGGAGGCTCTGAAGGCGAACGGCGAGAGTTGCACTGACGCTTCCGAATGTTATGGTGGATACTGCGTCCACGGGTACTGCAGAAGCAGCAGTACCTACTGCGGTGACGGATATTGTGAAGGTGGTGAGGATTGTGATAACTGCCCGAGCGACTGTGTATGTTATACACCACCTTCTTCAGGAGGAGGTGGTACCGGAGGTACCACGACTCCTGGTCAGTCACATCTCTGGACACTGATAACACCGGGTGCTGCACAGATAATGAAGGTGAACGACCCGGAGACGGGTTTGAAGCAGATACAGATAACCGTTAAGAATCAGGCCACGAATGTCAGGATAAGGGTTGTGAAACTTGAGGGAAAACCGGCATCGATTGAGCACGAACTCACAGGAAAGGTCTACAAATACGTGCAGATAGAGCAGGAGAACCTTAATGAGAACCTTGATAAGGCATACATCGATTTCGCAGTTCCGAAGTCCTGGATAGCGAACAACAGCATAGACCCGGAAAAAGTGTACCTGAACAGATACACAAATCAATGGGAAAGGTTGAACACCTGGAGAACAGGCGAAACCGATGATTCAAACCTTTATAGAGCAGAAACTCCAGGGTTCTCATATTTCGCGATAACAGGCGAAACCCTTGAGGAGACAACAACACCACCAGCTCCGGAAGAAGAATCACAACCGGAAACACAACCCGAAACCCAGCCTGAGGAGACTCTTCAGGAAGAGGTAACTCCGGAGGTCACCGAGAAAACAGGAGAGGAACAGAGACCCTTTGATCCGATGATACTGGTATGGATAATAGTTCCTGCCTTAATTGTTCTGGGTGTCTTCTACTATCTTTATCAGGAACAGCAGAAGAAGAGTGTCAAGTGGAACAAGTAACTGTACGAACTTCTAGTTCTCAGAGTATTTAAGAAAGGTGTGGTGCGGGCACCGGGACTCTCCCCCTCCATTTTGGCACGGAAGGGTTTATAAGGGTGAACTTCCCTCAC
>QMZU01000057.1 GCA_003663345.1 Candidatus Aenigmatarchaeota archaeon
AGTTTCGGGTTGATGATACTCTCACTTCTGGTTCTCGGTAAGGTAACCGAGCGAATGGTAAAGGAGAAGCATGACAGGAAGTGGTGGATAGGAAACGGGGCGGTAATATTTATTCTTGTCTGGCTATCCTTTTACATACTCTTCTACAACTGGTGAGATAAATGAAAAGGATGTATACAAAGGACGTGCCCAGAAAGGCCGGTGAAAAGGTCAAGGTGGCAGGATGGGTCAGAAGTATTCGTGACCTTGGAAGACTCAAGTTCATAATCCTCGCTGACAGGGAGGGAAAGATACAGATAACTGCAAGAAAGGAGGAGTGTGACGAGACCCTCATGGATATACTGGACCACCTCACCAAGGAGAGTGTGATAGTGGTCGAAGGCAGAATCGAGTTGAACAAACAGGCACCCGGAGGAAGGGAGATACTACCGGAGAAAGTCACACTTCTGAGCAAGGCTGAAAGGATTCCCCTCGACGTTACAGGGAGGACCAAAGCCGACCTCAGCACAAGACTGGACCAGAGAGTTCTTGACCTCCGCAGACCAGAGAATCTTGCCATATTCAAGATACAGTCCAAACTCGTGGAGGGCATGGAGAGATGGCTGGATTCCAATGGATACCTGAAGACCTTCACACCCTGCATCATGGCCAACGCTTCGGAAGGAGGCGCGGAGGTCTTCCCTGTCATATACTACGAGAGGGAGGCATTCCTCAGACAGGACCCGCAGCTTCACAGGCAGTTGCTCATGGCAGCCGGGTTCGAGAAGATATACGACCTTGGACCTAGCTGGAGGGCCGAGAAGTCCCACACAATTCGTCATCTTTCCGAGCACAGAGGATGTGCTGTGGAGCTATCCTTTATCAAGGACGAGACCGATACCATGAGAGTCGAGGAGGAAATAGTTATATCCGCGATAAAGGCTGTGAAGAAGGAATGTAAAGAGGAGCTGGAACTCCTCGGGAAGGATGTGAAGGTTCCGAAGAAGCCGTTCCCGGAGCTGAGGTTCCCGAAGGTTTATGATATTCTGAAGAAACTCGGTAAAGAGGTGGAATATGGTGGAGATATCGATAGAGAATCCGAGACTCTGCTCTGGAAATATGTTCAGAAGAAGTACAAATCCGATTTTTTCTTCCTCAACAGATTTCCATTCGACATCAAACCCTTCTATGTTATGAGGGTTGATGAGGAGCCGCAGTGGGCAAGGAGCGTCGACTTGGTTTTCAAGGGAATCGAGCTCAGTTCAGGCGGTCAGAGAGAGCACAGATACGAGAAGATAATCCACCAGGCCAAGGCCAAGAACCTGAACCTCGAGAACCTGAAGTGGTTCACAGAACATTTCAGATACGGAGCACCACCACACGGCGGATTCAACCTCGGTATAGAGAGGCTCACCATGCAGCTTCTGGACATACCGAACATAAGGGAGGCGGTTCTCTTTCCAAGGACTCCGGAGAGACTTCTACCTTAAAGAATAAATTTTTCACCTCCATAAAAAATTCATGGACCCCTGGAACACCGCAGTGAATACAGACCAGAAGATATTCGAAAACTTCTTTCTCAGAGAACAGCTTCTCAGGTACCCACCCGAACCCAGGCTGGAGTTTTCAAAGAAGATTCTTGACGTAATGGACGAGAGCAGACTCTCCAGTCTGGATATAATGACAGCCTTCAATTACATCGAAAAGTTCCAGGTGAAGCCGGTGGTGAGGGAGACATTTGTGGATATACACCAGAGCTTTACAAACTATGCTCATACATATCCGGAGATGGAGGAGTGCAGGGAGTGGCTCGAAACAGCGCCTCATGAGAGAATAATCTATCAGACCATCCCAATACAATATGTGGATGAGATAGGCAGATACTGGACGAGTGTTCTGTATTCCCTGACATGCGGTCTCCTGGCCGGTGTCTTTACCTCCAGTCCTGATGAGGTTAGATTGGTTCTGGAAGAGAATCCATCAAGGATATATCGCTCCGAAAAGGAGAGAATAAGAAAAAAATATAAAGAATATTTAGAGGGCTTGAAAGACCACATCTATCTATAAATATTCGGAACCAAAAATAAAGAGGTGATTCTTTGGGAGGTTCCTGGAAGATTGACAGAGAAAGGTGCCTCAGATGCGGTGCCTGTGTGTCGGTCTGTCCTGCCGATGCACTTGAACTCACAGAGCAGGGAATCTTCTGGATAAAGGAGAGATGCACCTTCTGCGGCATCTGCGCGAAGATGTGTCCGGCAGGAGCTATAGAGGTGAAGAGATGAGAGATGTCATCATTGTGGGAGCAGGCCCGGGTGGCTCTTCTGTAGCCAAGGAACTGGCACTCAGGGGGTATGATGTGGCTCTCTATGAGAAGAGGCAGGAGATAGGTGCGCCTAAGAGATGCGGTGAGGGTCTCTCCTCTTCGAGTATCGAGAGGCTGAACCTGAAGATACCGCGCCACTGCATAAGGGAGAATATCAAAGGCGCAATAGTCTATGCTCCTAACGGGAAGAGTGTGGAGATATCATTTGACAGGGTTGTTGGACACATACTCGAGAGGAAAATGTTCGATAAATGGATGGCCGAGGAGGCGGCAAGGGCAGGTGCCTTTGTCAGAGCAAAGACCTACATAAAGGAGCTACTCTTCGAGAACGGGAAGGTTTGCGGTGTTAGGGGGACCTTTGAAGGTGAGGAGTTTGAGGAAAGGGCAAGAGTGGTGGTAGGAGCGGATGGAGTTGAGAGTAAAATCGGTAAGATGGCGGGTCTGAAGATTCGGTCCAATCCCCAACTCATGGATTCGGGTTACCAGTATGAGATGGCAAATGTGGATCTGGAACACAGAGGTTATCTTGAGCTCTACTTTGGCAACAGCATAGCACCGCGTGGATACGTCTGGATATTCCCGAAGGGAAAGGATGTTGCGAACGTGGGGATAGGCATAGCCGGAGACCATGATAGACCTGCAAAATCCTATCTTGATGACTGGATAACCACAAAACCCGGAATAAGAAAGGGCTCTATCCTGGAGGTGAACGCAGGCGGTATACCCGTAGGAGGTTTCCTCAAAAACATGGTTACCGACAACTTCCTTCTGGTCGGGGATGCTGCGCACCAGGTCAACCCCATACACGGTGGTGGCATAGCCGAGTCCATAACAGCCGGAAGGATAGCGGCCTCTGTTATCGATGAGGCGCTCCAGAAAGGGGATACCAGTGCTAGAACCCTTGATAAATACAATAAAGTCTGGTGGAAGGAGAGAGGAGAAAAACTCCGTAAGATAGAGAAACTCAGGGAGGTTGTGGAGGAGATGGATGATGAGACTCTCAACTTCCTAGCATCGGAACTCAGCGGCAGGGACCTGATGGAATTCACCAGAGGAAACAGACTCGGAAAACTGGCCAAAATCCTTATGAAGAAACCGGGGCTAGTACTCCTTGCCAGGAAGCTCCTTTAG
This sequence comes from Candidatus Aenigmatarchaeota archaeon, assembly GCA_003663345.1. GTDB lineage: Archaea > Aenigmatarchaeota > Aenigmatarchaeia > PWEA01 > B50-G16 > B50-G16. The sequence continues at coordinate 3,434 of QMZU01000057.1, forward strand.
GTGATGTCTTGAGTAACTACATAAAATTCCTTCTCCTTTTCGCTATTGGAGTGATAATCTCGGCATTCATTTACAATACAGTGGGCATATCAGATACAGCTTCTGTTCTCCTAAAGGTGAACATTCCATACTTAACGGTGGCTGTAGTCTCTTATGTTCTTCTAATTCTGTTCTGGTCTTTGAAGTGGAACGAGTTCATCAAGGCATCAGGGTTCTCGGTTCCGGTGAGGGAACTCTTGACGAACCTTACTGTGGGCATGGCTGTAAACGCTCTGACACCTGTTGCCAAGATGGGTGGAGAGCCGGTGAGGGCATACCTCCTGAAGAAGAGAAACGGAATAAAGATAAGGATTGGAATGGCCACGATAGTGGCTGATTTGGGTATAGAAGCCATAAATTCGATAACATTGATAATACTCTCATTGTTTCTTGTAGCATTCCTTATCTCCCCACCTGCCTGGCTTCTCATAAGTTTTGTATTCTTTTCGATCGTTTCGTTGCTCCTTCTGGTGAGCCTCTTTGGCATAGCATCAAGTGAATCCCTTGCTGAAAGGATAATTCTCTGGCTATCCAGAAGAATCGAAAAGATAAATCATCTTAAGGGCAAGATAACAGAATCCTTTAAACAGTTCCAGAGAACCTTCAGAAGAGGTTTCAGAAGAAAGGATACCATAATAAGGTCATTTTTTTATGGAATCTGCGTAAAACTCATGGATTTGGTGAGGTTATATATGCTCTTCCTTTCAATAGGTTATACAATCGACCCAATCTATCTTATCATTGCCATGGGCCTCTCGGCCATACTCCTGAGCATTCCTGCCACACCTGGTGGTCTCGGCCTTTTCGAGGGCGGAATGATAGGAGCTTTCGTTCTTCTCGGTGTACCGCATAACATAGCGGCTGCCGTGGTCTTTCTCGAGAGACTCATAACTTTCTGGGGAGTGATAGTGGTCGGGACCGGTCTTGGAGTGTATTACGGAGTTGGTATGCTTGAGAAGAGAAACGGTAAATTCCTGTCAAGATAAACCGTTCTAAATCAATATGGAAACACTGTTTCTGATATTCCTGTAAAGTTCTGAATCGGATATTTTAGAAAGATACGGATATATTTGAAGTGAGTGTAAGAACTCTTTGGATGGCTTATAAAGTTTTTCAGTTGGATCAACTCCTTCCATAATCCTTTTCAACCTGTTTTTATTTTTCTCAAACATGTCTTTTAACTCTTCACTATCAGCACCTTTATCCCCATCCATCAGATCATCCATTATCTGAACCATTTTCCCACCTACAGCTGCTATTTCCTTTATCTCTGGATTACGAACAAAATCCTCAAAACCTGCTAAATCCATAACCGAGCACAACATATAGGTACCGACTCTTTCGGTGCTTGTTTCCCCATCGAGGTGATGGAACTCTTTATCATTGGCCCATACTGCACAGAGATTTTTCAGGTCATCAAAAAATTCCTCTATCGAATCCTGGGGGAGTTTTTCGTAAAGGTTATCTCTGAACTCATTCGCTATCTCAAAGGAGCCAATCAAGCCTGTTAAATGCGGCAGGTCCCTCTTTATGTTTTCCTTCTCAATGCCGAACTCCAGAAATTCCACCAACTGATCAAGAATCTCCTTAGAAACTGTTCTGTCAAGCTCATTCCCTGTTATGTGTCCATCAATGATATTGTCGAAAACCCTTATCATAAAGAGATACTCACCACAGAGATGGATTACAT
>QMZU01000058.1 GCA_003663345.1 Candidatus Aenigmatarchaeota archaeon
CATTTTATATTGGAGGATTGTCCGACTTATCCTTTAACAGTTCATTCACAACCCTGTCCGTTTCTCCCTCTACCAGCATCTCGAAGAATTTTTCGTACTCGAACTTCGAACCCAGCTCCTCCATGTTCTTTCTCAATATTGCGAAACCTATTTCCTCTATACTGGCCTTCTGTTCCCTGATGCTCCTCAGAAGCTGGAGTTTCTCCTCAAGCTTCTCCTCTCTGATACCCATAGTTATCTTAAGAATCATCCTATCACTGAACCCTTTCCTTATTCCGCTCATGTCCAGATCCGATCTTCCTACGCCTTTCGGAAGGGTTCCCTGGAGTTTCAGGTGGACGAGTGGCTTCCTCTCCTCCTGGATCCCCCCAAGTTCCCTTTCAATCATCTCAGTTATCTCAGAGGGTTTTTTCCCTGTGATGTCAATTTCCCTATATATGAATGGTCTGGTTCTCTCGAGTTCTATGAAATCTATTCCACCACCGGTGTCGACCATGTAAAATCCTTTCCTCTGTTTTGATTCGATTTTGTTCATCTGGGTTATTACGGTGGAACCTGGTATCATAAATGGTTTCCCTTTAACTTCGGTCAGGTCGTGCCAGTGAATATGACCGGCCACATAAAGATCGAACCCTTCGGGCATGTCCTCAAGTTTCAGTGATGGTGGTTCAAGAGGGCTGTATATATATGGGTCTATTGATTGATGGAGCATGAAGATATTGAAAGCGTTCTCCACAGGTTTCGGATTCCACTTCAAGAGAACATCCTTCGCATATCTCTCGGGAACACCTGACATCCCATGAACCGCCACCCTCTCTCCCCTGATTTCCAGCACAACAGTGGCGGTATGAAGATGTATCAGGAAACCACCCCTCTCCAGACTCTCCACAGGGTTGGTGATATGCTCGCTTCTGCGCTCATGCGTCCCGTGTATTGCCAGAACCGGTATTCCCCGGAGTGTCTCATCCGGAACAGGGCCTCTGCCTCTGACCTCCAGAACCTTCACATCATTACTCTTTGTTTTGAACTTTGATAGGAGCTCCATTGCCCTTCCCCAGTGCTCAGGTCTCGGTATCCGCGTGTCAAAGATATCCCCCGCTATCAGAACGAGATCCGCAGTCATGGCTTTTTCAAAAGCCTCTTCAGCACCCTCCCAGCATTCGTTTTCCCTCTCCGTTCCGGTACCGAAGCCGAAATGAAGGTCTGAGATACAGGCAATTCTCATAAATGAATTTTGGGAGGAAAAGAAGATAAAGATTCATTTCACAGTTACACTCTTGGCGAGATTTCTGGGTTTGTCTATCGGTAGCCCCCTCTCCTTTGCAATGTAATATGCGAGAAGCTGTCCCAGAACCACAGAGAAAACTGCAAACTTCCCGCTGTTGGTTTGGGGTATTTTGAACTCCTTGGATTCGGGCGATATCCTTATGCTCATTGCGCCCCGGGATTCCACCTCAATAACATTTGACATAACCTCATCGTCTTTGCTGGGAATAAGTGATATCACCGGCACACCCTCTTCAATCAACGCAAGTGTTCCGTGCTTCAGTTCACCACCCATCATGCCCTCCGCATGTATATATGCTATCTCTTTCAACTTCAGCGCTATCTCTCTCGCCACAGGGTAGGTGACGCCCCTGCCTATTATGTAGATATCGTTCTTGTCCTTCAGTCTTCTGGCGAGTTTTCTAATGGTTTTCTCATTGCTTTTTATCACGTGTTCGATTTCTTGAGGGAGAGTATCCAGTTCAGCTCTATACCCAAAAAGAGATGCCAGCTCCATGAGGAGAACCACCTGATTGATGAACGTCTTGGTGGCTGCAACGCAGACCTCCTGCCCGGCCTTTATCTCCAACGAAAATCTACTCTCCCTCTGGATGGAGGAATGGGGGACGTTCACAATAGAAACTATTTCCGCGCCCTTTCTCTTTGACAATTTCACAGCGTCGAGAACATCCATAGTCTCCCCGCTCTGGGATATCGGAATCACCAGAGTATCTCCGTTGACCCTTTCGTAATTGTGGAATTCAGAAGCTATCAATGTCTGTGATTCGATCCCTGCTCTGTGCAGGAAATACACACCAAGCAACGAAGCGAAATAGGAGCTACCGGAAGCAACAAACATAACCTTTCTCTTGGTTTCCATCAACTTTTTCAAAGCTTCGAGTTTCTCGCGCTGGTCTGTCCTGAGGGAAAGAAGCAATCTCCTCACGGCATTTGGCTCTTCATGTATCTCTTTGAGCATATAATGTTCGAAGTTACCGATCTCCTCTTTACCGCTACTCCATGAGAAGTTTTCGATTCTCTTTTCTACAACCCTGTTCTCGGAATCGAAGAATCTGTACTCATTCCTACGAATAATGGCATGTTCCCCGTCCTCAAAGAATATGGCCTTGTTGGTTTTATCAGAGAAAGCGTATATATCAGAAGCGAGCATAAACCCACTTTCAAGAATTCCGAGAACAAGCGGTGAATCCTTTTTCAGCGCATATATTCTATCATCACCTTTTTTCAGGATGACCAAGGCGTAGGTTCCTTTGAGTCTGGATTTTAACTCTTTAAGAGCCTCTTCCATGCTCAGACCTTTTCCGAGTCTCTCCTCAAGAAAGTGCGCGACCACCTCTGTATCCGTTTCCGAAACAAATTTATGATTCCTGAGTTCTTCCTTTAACTCCTCCCAGTTCTCTATTATACCGTTATGAACAACCGCTATCTCACCATCGCATGAGAGGTGAGGATGTGCATTCCTCTCAGAAACACCACCATGTGTTGCCCATCTGGTGTGACCTATCCCGACCCTACCTTCCAATATTTTATTCTTCAGTTTATCAATTCCACCAACCACTTTCACTACCTTGATATCGCTCCCAAGAAGAGCCACACCAGCCGAGTCATAACCGCGATATTCCAACTTTTCAAGAGATTGGATAATCAGGGGGAACGCCTCATCAGTGCCTATGTAGCCCACTATACCACACACGAGAACCACTGAAAACTCTTTATATCTGAATTAAGAATATAAAACTTTCTCAGATGTCTTTTTTACCGCTAAAAAATATATTTTAGCGGATTTTATCAGAAAAGAAAGGATTTGAGATGTTTAAATGTTTATTATTTTAAAGTGATTACTATAAACTTTATAAATTTTGTAATAACATTATAAATTGATTTAAATGGCATGGCTGATAAAGAAGGTTGGAGATAAATTTTACTCAAAGGACATCCGTGTGGTGAAGGATCCAGAGAAACTGAAAGGCCTTTTCAACAGAACGAGATGGAAGATTCTGGAAATGCTCGCTGAAAGACCCAGGTACCCTGCAGAAATAGCAAAAGAGCTTGGAATACATGAACAGAAGGTCTACTACCATATAAAACAGCTCCAGAACTCGGGGATAATAAAGATACGTGACAAGCGAGAGAGGGGGGGCGCACTGGCCAAATACTTTTCTCTTGAGGATTATGGGTTCGCACTGGAGCTTCCTTACGGGGATGAAAAACTTGCTGATTTTCCTGTTCAGAAGGAGCCAGAAAACCTCAAAGAGTTTCTGTATCCCTTTGTTCAGAATGCTCAGCTTACAGCATGTATCGTTGTTGGCTCACCTGACCCTCACGGACCGCACCAGGTCAGGGCAAGGGACGGGCACTACGGGATAGATGTGGCGCTCTTTCTCGGTCATTATGCCTCAATGCCGGAGAGGTTTTCCGTATCCCTTGACATCGATGTAATAGCGGAGAAGAGGTGGACTGAGGAGAACCTCATTCTCATAGGCGGACCGCTTACCAATATTCTCACCGATAAGTTCAATCCTTCCCTTCCGGTGAAGTTCGAGAGTGAGAAGTTTCCATTCCGGAAGTTGATATCGGAGAAAACTGGTGAGGAGTATACTGATGATAGTTGCGGTATAATAGCAAAGATACCGAATCCTGAAAATCCTGAAAAATCTGTGATGGTTCTGGCAGGTATAAGATTCATAGGAACCAAGTCAGCTGTGCTCGGTTTCACAAGGTTCACGAAAGAGGTTTTGAAGGATTACAGTGGTGAAGAGAAATGGGCATGTGTTGTCAGGGGCATGGATATGGACGGGGACGGAAAGGTTGACTCTGTCGAGGTTCTGGAATGATCAAGGTGAAATCGTATCAGGGTCATTCCGGTCGTATTCCCTTTCTCTGTACTCTATCATCACCGAATCCTTGAGTGCCTCGAATCTGTGGAACACGAATGGCCAGATCCTGATCTCAGTCATGTCGTCTATTATCTCTTCCATCTCCTCCCCGCTCTTCAAATCCTTTGCATAAAATTTCATTCTTCCCTGAATAAGAAGAAACTTCTCAGGATTATTTGAAGGATCTCTCCCGGTGTGATAATGGTTGCCTCTTACAGCACCTTTCTTTGTGTAAAGAACTGTGACCTGTCTTGCCTCCTCACCCCTGAAGGCGTTGTGTATGTAACCCCTTTCATCCATAAAATCCGGTTTGATCTTCTTTATTTCAACCTTCAAGACACCCACCCAATCTATCAATCAATTCAATCTCTGCTTCTATGTAGCCACTCGGTAGATATTTTTTCCTTCTTTCCATCATCCTTCTGGCAACCTCTTTTGTCTTTGACACTCTGAACTTCTTCTTAACCCCATCCTCATACCAAGTGAAGGGATCCAAGTCATCCCTCACGGCTCCCATAACATTGCAGAGAGGACCGATCTGCTTTCCGGTATGTATCATCACACCTATTGAGAATTTCGTATGATCACCAACTGTACAGCCGATTTTGAGACCGACATCTTTTATCAAACCTTCAACAGGATGTTTGACATTTACCTTACCATAGGTATTCTTGAGGTCAGAGTTGGTTGTTCCTGCACCAAAGTTTACCCAGCTACCAGCAACACCATGACCGAAGAATCCATAATGGTACTTATTTGTGAAAGAGTGTATTATGCTTTCCTCAATCTCACCGCCTATGTTACAGACCCTACCTATATGCGTTCCTTCGTGAATTATGGCGTTATCCCCTTTACCTATGCTTGAATTCGAACCTATGTAAACCGGTCCTTCTATTCTACTGTAGGGGAAAACTTCCACTTCATTCATTATTATAACCGGTCCTCTTCTTGTGTCTATCACGGAGTTTTTACTGATGTAAGAATTTTCAC
>QMZU01000059.1 GCA_003663345.1 Candidatus Aenigmatarchaeota archaeon
AAAAGAAATAACATATACTATGTAATATCGGTCCCAACCGACAGCCCGGAATTTCTCCGGAACATCCAGAACTTCAAATCACTTCAGGGATTCACTCTGGAGAAAAAAATTGGTGAAGTTGAGATTTATAGGGTCAATAATTTCGAGTTCAGAGAAGGTGTAAGATGTAATTACATTTGTCTCCTGAAGAGATGGGTCTGTGAGAATGAGAGTATTGAAAGTTTAAGTTTATAAGGGGTTTATTAGTATCATGAAACTCTGTTTCGTCTGCTCAGCCGGTGGTCACTTCACCGAGGCGCTACGTCTCTACCAGGATTTGGAGTGCAATGGATTCTTCATAACCTTTCCATCAGAGAATCTTGTTGGCAGAAAAGAGAGGATTTACAGGGTTGTGGATGTGAGAAGAAACCCATTGAGGTTCTTTATGGCGTTTTTTCAGATACTCTTCATACTTTTGAAGGAAGGGGTTGATGTAGTTATCTCCACAGGCGCCGGTCTCGCTGTTCCGGCCTGCTACATTGGAAAGATTATGGGCAAGAAGGTGGTTCATCTGGAGATAGGTTGTAATGTGACCAGACCGTCCTTCTCAGGGAGGTTGATATATCACATAGCCGACCTGTTCATTGTAGAATGGAAGGGATTGCTGAAGTATTATCCAAAAGCGAAATACGGAGGTCTTCTGATATGATATTCGTAATCACGGGCACCCATCATCAGGGCTTCGAAAGACTGGTCAGAGGTATGGATGAGTTAGCGCCACATCTTAAGGAGAAGGTCATCATCCAGAAGGGACATACAAAATATACTCCAAAAAACTCTGAATACTTTGATTTCTGCACTCTTGAAGAGATGTATGGTTACATCAGAAAGGCAAGGGTTGTGGTAACACATGGTGGCATCGGCTCAATAACCGACGCTTTGGGGGAAGGAAAACCTGTGGTGGTTGTTCCGAGGCTGAGAAGGTTTGGTGAGCATGTGGATGACCATCAGCTGGACATAACCAGAGAGCTTGAAAAAGAGGGAATGATAACAGCGGTTTACGATATAAAGGATTTGAAAGGAGCGATAAAAAAGGCTAAAAAACCACTTAAAATTAAGGGTGGGAGAGTTGTGGAAATAATAAAGGATTTTCTCAGGAGGGTTGAGGAGAATGAGAAGTGAGACCCATAGAATAATAATTGGCCTTGTTCCAGAAGGTTCGAGGGTTCTGGATGTCGGATGCTCAACCGGTCTTCTTGGAAAAGAACTGAAAAAGAAGGGTTGTTATGTGGTTGGTGTGGAACCCGGAGAGAGCGCCAGAGAGGCGAAAAAACATCTTGATAAAGTGTTGAACAAAAAGATAGAGGATGTGAATCTGAGGGATAAATTTGATGTTATAGTATTTTCTGATGCTCTGGAGCATCTGCCCGACCCTGAGATGGTTCTCAAAAAGTTGAAGAAGAACCTGGAAAAGGATGGGTTTGTAGTGGCATCCATACCAAATGTGGCGAACTGGAGGGTGAGATTCTCGCTTCTTCTCGGGAGATTTGATTACAAAGATTATGGAATATGTGACAGAACCCATCTTCGATTCTATACAAGGAATACATCTCTTAAGCTATTCAGGGATTCAAATTATGAAGTTTTGAAGGTGATTCCGGCAGGAAGGTTAATCAGAAGAATTAGAATCCTGCCGGGTTTATTTGCAACACACTTCATAATCATTGCGCGGTGAGTTCTCTGTAGAGTTTCAGATACCTCCCAGCAACCTTTTCTATGGTGTACTCACTTTCAATCCTTTTCCTTGCTTTTTTTGCAAGCTCCTTTCCGAGTTTGGGATTATCGAGAAGTGAAAGGATTCCTCTGGCCATATCCTTCGGGTCTTTTGGTCTGACCAGAATCCCCACATCTTTGACAAGATATCTGGCCTCACCTGTGGAGGTGACCACTACCGGGACCCCCGATGCCAGTGATTCAAGAAGCGCTATGGATGTTGTTGGCTCATAAACGAAAGAATGTGGAAGAATATCTGCAGAGCGCTGGAGCTTCAGTGCCTCCTTGTGGTTCAACATCCCGAGCAACCTGACATTTTTGTATAGTTTCAATCTTCTTATGAAATCCTCAAGAAGTGATCTGTACTCTCCATCACCAGCTATGAGAAGCACAGTATCCGGGTGTTTTTTCACCACATATTTCATCGCCATTATAACATATGTTATCGCTATGGCATTGGTTCTGTAAAACGGTTTTGTTATCACCAGCACTTTTTTATCGTCCACATCGAATCTTTTTCTTACCTCTTCCCTATCAACTTTAAAATCCTCCAGTTTTATACCGCCAGGTATTATCTCTATCATCTCTTTGCCAATTCCCCATTTCTCGAAGAACTCCTCAGCCATATACCTGCTCCAGGAGACGAGTCTATCAAAATTCAGATGTGGAAGTGAGAGCCTCTCGGAGAGGAGCACAGCGCTTCCATGGGCCCCAGGATAATTGCTCGCCATCTCCTTCACGAGGACGTGTGGTACTTTTAACCTCTTTTTAGCCATATGACCGAGCCATCCAGGAAAGAGTTCCTGTGAGTGAACAATGTCGTATCTGTTGGTATATGTGATTTCGAGGAGTTTTCTCATACCGAGAAACGGCATCTCGAACTTGTAAAATGCATGATGACCGAAGACCGGAAACCTGAAGACCTTCACACCCTCCAGTTCACCCTTACAGTATGAGATGGTCAGAACATCCACACCCACTTTTTTGGATAGCTCCCTGACCAGCTCCATTGAGAATATATCACTTGCCCCGGAAGGACCAAAGGCCTGTGTTATGTAAAGAACTCTCATGAGGAGTTTTATATCTTTAAACTAATAAATGGTTTTTATGTATCCAAAGGTGAGTATAGTTGTCGCCACCTATAACAGAGCAGATATTCTTGAGAAATCACTCAAATCCATGCTCGAGCAGGAGTATCCAAATGACTACGAGGTTATTGTAGTCAATGATGGTTCGACCGACAGGACAGAGGAAATTCTGAGAGATATGTCTAGAGAGTACAGAAACCTCCGTGTATACCACCAGAAGAACTCAGGACCCAATGTCGCCAAGAACAGGGGAATGAGAAAGGCAAGGTATGATATAATTGTAATAATGGATGATGACTGTATTCCTGAAAAGAGATGGTTGAAGATGCTGGTAAGTGGCTTTGAGAAGAATGTAGGTGGTGTGAGCTCCTTCACGCCACATGGGGGGACATCGACCGCCTTCAGAAGGGATGTTCTGAAAAGGGTCGGCCTCTTCGACCTTCGGTTCAACGAATTCAACCTGAGGGATGATAGTGATCTGGTTTTCAGGATAGAGGATGCTGGTTACAGGTTCAAATTTCTCGGTTATAAGGGTTTCCTGCACCTCCACAGAACACCGAAAAAAATGGTGAAAAAAATTATATACGGTCTGAAGAGAATCTGGAAGCATCAGGCGGATGTGTTGCTATTCAAGAAGCATCCTGAAAGAGCTACAAAACTTCTTGACGTGAGATTCGGGTTTCTGAGAAACCCTCTCCAAGATTTCAGAATAGCGACCGGTCTGTGGCAGGGAAGGCTGGAGTTGTCCTCTCCGCAGGGCGTGAGCCTTATTAAAAGAAGGTCCTTCTTCCATGAAATACTGATAATATTTTTCGGTCTTCTTTACGTACTCCTAGTAAAACTTGTAAGATTATATGGTAGCTTCAGATTCAGGAAGTTTCTGATATGACCTCTTTCATAACCTGTTCTGTTTTCCTAGCGTTCTCCTGATACGTGAAGAGTCTTGCTCTCTTTTTACCGTTCTCGCCGAGTTTTTTTCTGAGTTTTTCATCCCTGAGAAGGAGTTCTATCTTTTCGGCCAGAGCTCTGCTATTCTTTATCGGTACCACAAACCCTGTCTCACCATCCACATTCACGAACGGCACTCCAGAGCCCGGGATATCGGTAGATATCACGGGTAAACCTGCAGCCATCGCCTCTATCTGGACCAAACCAAAGGCTTCGGCCTTGTAGGTTGAAGGTAAAATGAATATATCAGCAGCGTGATAGTAATCCGGCAACTCATCATCAGAGACCCTTCCACAGAATATAATTTTTCCGGTGAGATTCATTCTCCTCACCATTCTTTTCAATTTCACTTCAAGCGGACCAGAACCCACTATCAGAAGTTTGAAATCATTCCTCAATATCTTACACGCTTTTATGAGATACTCCAAGCCTTTATATGGAACAAGTCTTCCCACAAAGAGAAGAACATTTCCTTTCAGGCCATATCTACTTCTTACTGCTTCGGGATTTCCACGAGAGAATTTTTCAATATCCACACCACAGGGAATAATGGTGATTTTATCTCTAAATCTTCTCAGTATTTCAGATCCTTCCACATATTTTGAACTCGTTGGCATTATCCTTCTGGAATGATTTAAAACCTTTAACTGAACTGGATTGTAAATACTTTTGAAAATGCCCTTCTTGAGAATATCCGAGTGATATGTGATTATTAAAGGCTTTCCCGTGCATTTCGAGAGTTTGTAGCCCAGAACCTCACCGTAGGGATACGGAGAATGCACGTGGATTATATCGTATTCCTGAAAGATCTCTTTTGGAGGGATGAAAAATGGGTTATTTGCAACACTGAACAGGTATCTAGATTTCACAATTTTCAGATTCTCTTCAATCTGAACCTCTTTGTGAAAAGAGGTATTGGAACAGATGACCGTGACCTCATTATTTTTAGAAAGCTCCTCCACTAGGAGTTTGAGGTGTACTTCGATTCCACCGCCTTCAGGAGGATAGTATTTGGAGATTTCGAGTATTTTCATGGAACAACCTGATTTTTATTGAGAAATGTATAAAAATAAATAAAAAATAGGTGGTCTTATGAGAAGTATCCTTCAAAATTCCAAAGAAAACTTATTTTTCTATCCTTCAATTCTTTTTCTTGGCATATTCTTCATCTTTATACTTTACCAACTCTCTGGGATGGTATACTCTTTTCCTTTTGGAACGAATTTTGGCGGCGACTATTCAAGTTTCATAGCAAGACTTTTTTTCCTTTCAAAATATGGCTATCATTCCTGGATCCCCGATTGGTATGGTGGGTTTAAATTATTTCTTTTC
>QMZU01000060.1 GCA_003663345.1 Candidatus Aenigmatarchaeota archaeon
ATATATAGCAGCGAAGAGGTCTTGAGAGGTTATCCCGAACTCATTCCTAAGTTCGTATATTCTGTTCTGGAGGTCCTTCTCGTTCCAGTCCTTCAACCGCAGCTCCTTTGCAAGGGTGAGCAGAGCGTTTTTCTGTTCAGGCGTAAGAGATGTTTTCACCTCTGGTGGAACCCTTTCAAGAACCTCTATTCTGTAATTCTCAGGTGCATACTTTTCCGCCCATCTCCTGGCCTGGAGAAGCCTTGATTGGATGTAATCAGTATCGTGTGGTGTTCCGGTGATGTGGCCGCTTCTCCTGAGCTGCTGGAGGATTTTTTCAAAATCTTTCTCCGGGTCGAAGACCTGAGAGAGGAGTGCTGCGTATGTGTATGGTATCTGTGTTGGCGGTTTCTCTGGTTTCTCCAGCTGTGAGAGCTCATAACCCCGGGTCAGATTCAGTCTCACCCTATCATTCTCTTCCTCTTCAAGACCAAAGAAGACCCTTTCAGCTCTGTCATAATCATCTATGAATTTGTATATCGAGGAAAGGTCTATTGAAAATCTTTTGGTGTGTTTGTGGGCTATGTATAGGTACCGGAGGACCTGTGGTGGTGATACCTCCAGCCACTGGGCCGGTGAGAAAAGGATATTACCAGAGGAGGTCATATCACCCATATCCTTCCCTTCCCAGACCTTTCCAACCCACTCGCAGAAGAAACCCAGAGGCGCTCTTCCACCCAATACTCCCTCCAGGAGCTCAACGGAACTTTCTCTTGAACCACCTGCTGCAGCATGGTCCTTTCCGTACGGCTCACAATCCGAGCCGGTCACGTACCAGATGGTACTCCATTCGAGTCTCCAGTCAAGCTTTCCTTCTTCCATTGGACTCCATCCCTCATGACCGCACCTGTCGCACCTGTAGTACACCCTCCATTTGTCAAGGTCTATATCAAGAGCGGTTGTCCCTTCTATTGAGCTGCATTTAACGCACCAGGGGTTGAAGGGTATCCATCCCTCTGGATGGGGGTTTCTCTTTCTGTACCTGTTGATTATGTACCTCGCATCTTCCCTCTTCTCAAGGAACTTTCTCACGGCCTCTTTCGTCTTCTCCATCTTGTAGAACTCACTTGTGAGGATGACGCTGGGATTCTTCCCGAACCTCTCCAGCAACGGTTCGAACTCTTTTTTCCAGAAGTGATGAATCCACGAATTGCAACATCCCAGAGGGTCGGGTATATCTATCAATCTTCTTCCCTTGTATTTCTCAATGAGCTCCGGTGAAGGTGAGTAATCCTTTGGCACACCTATCATCTTCTCGGCATATTCCGGGTCCTCGAACCAGATCAGCTGTGATGGTTTTGCCTTGAAGGGATCCTGTGAATAGGCAATGAGATAGGTGCTCACTTCATATCCTCTCTCTTCAAGAACCCTTCTGAGCGCATCAGGAACGATGACATCAGAACGCAGGTTTCCCAGGTGAACCCTTCCCGAGGCCGAGATGCCACCACCTATAACAAATCTATTCTTTTTTCTTCTCTCAAGCTCATCGGCTATCGAATCCACCCAGAAACCTGTTTCAGCACCCATAATCCTCATTTTTTCAATCACCTTTTTATAGGTAATCCTCTGAAATAAACTCTATGTTTCTGGACCCTTATCTCTTATCCGTGCTGGTTTTCGCTCTTCTAATTGTTGCTCTTATAGTGAAGGACAGGAGGAAGATAGAGAGGAAGGTGATTCTCTTCATCCGGAGGACTGAGAAGGGAAGAGACCTGATAGACAGGGTTGTCTCAATTTCACCCCAGTTCTGGAAAAAAGTTGGAGCTCTTGCTGCTATGATCGGTTTTGGGGGAATGATATTCGGGACGATTTATATCTTCCTTCTGATAAGAAATGCCATATCCAGAGGTGTGGCAGCCCAGGGAATAAGCCTTGTCATACCTGTCCCGTTCAACGAACCGGCCGTTGGTACTGGCTTTATCGGTGTCCCGTTCTGGTACTGGATAATATCAATCGCACTCCTGGTGGTGGTGCATGAGGGGATGCACGGAGTGATATTGAGAGCCCACAGAATAAAGATAAAGAGCATAGGTCTTCTGCTTCTTGCCATAATACCTGGAGCATTTGTGGAACCTGATGAAAAGGACCTGAAGAGAAGGAACTGGTTTGTGAGATTGAAGGTCTACGCCGCCGGGTCATTTGGCAACTTCCTTCTGGCAGGTCTCGTATTCCTGATACTCCAGTTCTGGATGGTCCCGGCATTCTACACATCTGGTGTTGGTTTCAGTGGATATTTTAACGGCACTGAATTCGGTCATCCGGAACCATATCCCGCTCAGAAAGTGAACCTCACGGGCGTGATACTTGAAATAGATGGAGAGAGAATAAGGAATTTCGAAGATTTGTCAAGGTTCCTTGGGAGCAGAAAACCCGGGGATAGGGTGACTGTTGTCACAAACACGGGCGAATACTCGCTGACGCTTGAGAGGAACCCTGATGGCGAGGGTGGTTTTCTCGGTATAGCGAATATATATAACACCAATGTTCTCAGAGATGACCTGAGAGGAACATCCACAGGAAATATATTAGAGTGGATATTCAAACTCATGGTGTGGGTTGTTGTTCTGAACGCCGGGATAGGTGTGGTGAACCTGCTTCCATTGAAACCTCTGGATGGGGGGTTGATGCTGGAGACCTTCATGGAGAGATTCTTCCCGGAGTACGCTGAAGACGCTGTGAGATTCTCATCAGCCTTCATCCTCACACTCATAATAAGTTATTTTCTGTTTACACTTCTGGTGTAAGTTATAAGTTTCTGAAAGCAGAATAATTTCTCATGGACCTGGAGACGTACCTTGTCGAGAAGGAGGTCAGAAGCAGGGTTAAGGCGCTGAAGCTAATCAGCGAAGGGAGAGTGAAGGTGAACGGCATCGTTATTCGCGACCCGAGGATACCTGTTGATGATAGGGATTTGATAGAGATAATCGGGGAGAAGGGAGGCTATTATGAAAAACTTAAGGAGATACAGGAAGCTACAAAATTCCTCAAGGTTGCTGATTTTGTCATACTGATAGAACCGAGAGATATGGGCTTTGCCAAGTACCTCCTGGATTTCGGTGTGAGATTGCTGGTTCTGACAAGAGGAAACCCTCTTCTGGACGGGACCGAATTGAACAAAAAGGTGTGTGACCTGAGAAACGTAAGGCCTCTGGAGATATCGAGAGAGAAAGCTGACAGTATGATAAGTGAACTGAAACTCGATCCGATACACTCCTTCCAGATAATAGGAAACCTGATTCCGTTACTGAAGGAGAATGGAAGATTGCTCATGTTTCTGCCAACCGAGACAAGAGAAAGGGATGAGGTTGTGAGAATGGCGGATGAGTTCCTCCAGAGAATCGGTGTGGAAATACTGAGGTACTTCCCGGGGGTGGATGGGATATATATCTTTGGAAGAAAAAGTGGTGGGCCCGCTGAGACTTCCACTCAGTTTTGAATTCCTGACCCTTTCTCAGGTCTGGAGCTCCCAAAGCTCCGATGCTAACCAATGCAGACCCTCCTCAAATCGAAAAGGGTTAGCTACACCACGGGCCCGTTAGGAAAACCCCAACCTCTTCATCAAATCATCAACTTCTTTTTTAAGTTCCTCTTTTGTTCCGTTGTTATATATAATTTCATCCGCGTAAGAGAGCGTCTTCTCGAGGTTGAAGAGTTTCATCTCCCTCTCTTCCTGTTTCTGGAACTCTTCGAAGGTTTTGGGATCACCTGGTCTTCTCCTTTTTCTCAAGCGCTCGAAGCGGATATCGGGATTAGCCTCAACGAGGACAAGGGTGAAATCTTTACCGAACTCCTTTCTGGGTATCTCGGCATCCTCCGGTATCCTTATCCCGTTTATCACTGCTCTTTCCCAGCCTCTTTCCCTTATCCTGTCAACAACCATCTTTGCAAAGTAATCCGGACCGTATTTTCCCCTGAATTCTTTCTGGATCATCTGAAGGTTCTCCCTTGTCGGCTCGAGTCCTCTTTCCCTTGCTATCTCACGGACCATGTCTCCCATGCCAATCTCTTTGAAACCGTATTCTTTAAGCATCCGCGAAACCGTATCCTTCCCTGAACCTATCTTACCGACCAGCCCGATGACCTTCATAGGATTCAGTTTTATATCAACCTATTTAAATATAATACGTGATTCGGTACGAGGAGGCCCCTGATATCAGGGAAATGGCAAGGGATATAGTTGAGAAGCTTGATATGAATCACATAGATTTTGAGAGAGTAATTTTTCTCAGGAGCTTCGGCTCTGGGTCGAAGAATACTATAGCCAGGTGCCATGCGCTGCCCCGTGTCTGGCAGAAAGGCCTGAATATCAGGGCACATTACATAATAGAGGTCATATCGGAAAATTTTGATTCCATGGAGGAGGATGAAAAGGTGGAGATATTGATACATGAGCTGATGCATATACCGAAGAGTTTCGGTGGTGGGTTCAGACACCACAAACCCTATGTGACCAGGAGAAAGGTGAAGAGGATGTTTGAGAAGTATAAGAAATCGCGCCTCGAATCGGTTATCTGAACAGGCCTTCAAGTGTGTTCATAACATAATCCGGTTTCTTGCCGAACCTCTTGACCATATCATTGAGGTTCTTCCTTGTCGTGACACCTGTCAGAACCAGTAAAGTATCCATTTTAACCTTTTTCCCTGCTGCCACATCTATATCTATCTGGTCACCAATGATGACGGAGTCCTTCGACTTCGCATCGAGTATCTCGAGCGCCTCCTTCACAATCACCTCAGATGGCTTTCCTATAATCACGTCTGGTTCCCTTCCGGTCAGCCAGTGGAGTGCGCCTATAATCATTCCTGTTCCCGGCACAGGACCTTCTTCACTAGGGTATATCCTGTCGGGGTTGGTTGCGATGTACCTCAAGCCGTTCAGACATGCCCTCAAGGCTCTGGTCATTAGGTCGAAGTTTATCTTCCTGTTCGAACCAACAACCAAGTATTCCGCTCTGTCGTAATCAACCATTCTGAGCCCGGCCAGTTCCAGCTCCTCCACCAGACCCGGCTCTCCTGTGG
>QMZU01000061.1 GCA_003663345.1 Candidatus Aenigmatarchaeota archaeon
ACCTTTCCTGGGCATTACGTCATCAGAATCCATAGAGAAGGTCTTTCAGGAGACCAAAAAGAGTTTCATGGAATGGCTGAGAAATTACAGGAGCAGGTGGTCTGTTGAGAGAGAGTGATGTCCAGATATTTCTTCTCAAGATGATAATACTCTCAATTCCACTCTACCTTCTGATAAAATTCGGCGACTTCACACCGCTGCAGAGACTACTTGCACTCCAGTTATCCAATATCCTCAAATCACTCGGTTTCTGGGTGGATTTGAAGGGAACTGTGGTGAACCTCCAGGGATTCTCCGTGGCAATTGTGAAGGATTGCCTCGGCTGGAAATCGATGTTATTTCTCTCAGCTCTAATCATATCAACAAAAGCAAAATGGACCGAAAAGACCGTGGGCATTGCTCTGGGAATACCGGTGCTATACTCTCTGAACATCTTCAGGATAACCGTCACATCTTTGATGGGATTCTTTTATGGTATGGAAGTCTTTGAATTCCTTCATTTTATTCTCTGGCAGGTCCTTATGGTTCTGTTCGTGATAGCCCTCTGGGTCATGTGGTTCAGGAAAAGGAGTTTTATAAGTGAGATGTTAATAATAAAGAGTGGGAGAGATGGCGGAAGAGAGCGTTGAGAATTTCATGAGGAGGATGGAGGACCTTGAGACAAGGCTCGAGGAACTGGAGGACCTCCAGCTTACGAACAATCTTATAATAAGGGAAGTAAGAGATGAGCTGAAGGAAATAAAGGAGAAAGGCATAAAGGGTGCTCCGCTGGAGGAGAAACTGAAAGCGTTTGAGGATATTGAAAGCAGAATCGAGGAGGACCTTGAGGTTCTGGACAAGTGGAGAAAGTTTCTCGAGGGCAAGAAAGACCTTTCTAATATTGTCAGTCATCAGCACAACCTCGAAGAGAGGATTGATGATATAGATGAAGCATTGAAGGAGGTTTTGAAGAGACTCGAAGCTCTGGAAAAGCAGAAGCCACCTGATTTGAAGAAGACCCATGAGATGAGCAGGAAGGTTCTGGAAAAGGTGGGTAAGATAGAAGGTCTCGGCGATATCAAGAGTATCCAGAAAAGGCTGGAGATACTCGAGAGGGGTTTTGATGCTCTTCAACATTCCGTTTCTGAAATGAGAAAGGAAAAGGTTTCCAGAAAGAAAGAGCTCACCAGGGAGGAAGTTATAAAGATATCACAGGATGTTGCCAGAGAGATTCTCGGGAAGGTCAAGGAACCCAAGGTGAAGATACCAAAGAATGTTGTCACACACTCGGACCTCATTAAACTTAGGGGTGAACTCGCGGAGCTGTTGGAAGCGCTCCGTGAGGACTTGATGGAGAACATACACAAAAGCGTTCCAAAAGGTTCCGGTAAGGGCATGGACACCTCTGAAATCTTGAAGAGTATTGAAAAGGAGATGAAATCTTACATAGACAAAAGGTTTAAAGAGAAAGTGAAGGATATCGAGAAGATGGATACGGAAGATTTGAAGAAGGAGCTGGAGAAGGAGAAGGGTGCTGTGGATAAGATGCTGGAGAAGGTGAGTAATCTCTCCCGGGAATTTGAGAAAAGAATTGAAACCCTTGAAAAATTGAACCTCAGAATGGAACATCTGGAGAAAAAAATAAAGGACCTTGAAAACAGCATTAAAGGATTGCACGTACAGAAACCGGTTATTCTTGAGTAATCATTCCTTTGCGCCCCTTACCGTGCTCAGAAAGGCCTCGAGACCCAGTTCGTATATTACGTTTCCAACAACTATGGTGTCGGCACATTTGGACATTATCCTGGCCTGTTCTTCGTTCTTTATTCCCCCGCCGTAGAAGAGTTTTGCCCTTCTGAGGGAATCCTTCACACCCCCGACAACCTCCGGGTCACCGAATCTCCCGCTGTACTCTATGTAAACAACAGGGAATCCGAAGTACATCTCTGCAACCTTTGCATAGGCAACCACATCGTCCTTGCCGATTTCGGTCAGGGCTCCTGTTACCCTACCAACAGCAGAGCTTCCATTCAATATTATATACGCCTCCGGCACGACCTTCTCCCATTCTATGGGGAAATGTTTTACCCATTCCTTATGGTATCCAAGAATCCACTCGAATTTCTTGGTATTCATCACGGATGGTGCATATACATAATCAAAACCCTCGAAGAACACCACCTCCGGACTTGAGGGCTCCAGAATCTTTGGAATGTCGTGGTCCTTCAACATCCCCAGTATCCTGAGAATCTTCTCACGTGTGATACCCTGGGTACCGCTCACCATTATGGCGTCGGTCCCGGAGTTCGCTATGGCGTCGACCATTTTCTGGTCTATCGGTCTGTCAGGGTCGATTTTTGTTATATGTTTCCATCTCATTACCATCACCTTGTTCCCAATGATTTAAATAATTCCCGTTTCCTTGCATATCCTTCTCACATCACTCTCAGGCACACCGTTCCTCAGAACGGTCCACCTGTCCCTCACAGTGTGGCAGTTCGAGAGCGCCTCCACAATCCCATCCTCATCAATACCTATCTCCGATGCGGTTACAGCAGTTCCAATCCCTTCCAGGGTTTTTCTTATCCCTTTCCAGTCCAGTCCGTGCAGGTATGCTGAAAAAATGGTTCCCACTGAGCAGATGTCTCCATGTGCTGCTTCACATCCCTTCGACACAAGATAATGATAGAGATTATGTTCTGCCCCGGAGCAGGGTCTTGAACTTCCGACAACGTTCATAGCAATGGCAGATGTTATCAGTGCTTCCATGAGATTTTTCATTCCACGTTCCTTCCTCTCCTTTATGAGGAGTGTGGAATGTATTAGGGTTTCAACTGCCAGAAGCGAAAGGGCAGCGGCATATTCCGAATAATACTCTCCTTTCTCTTTAGAACCAAGTTTCCAGTCCTCAACCGCTGTCACGTTCGCCATCAGGTCACCGCAACCGGAAGAGATGAGGTGTTCGGGCGCATCCCTGATTATGGAGATATCCGCTATAATGGAAAGTGGAGTTGGACCGTTGTAGGATTGCGTGGTATCCCCGACCGTTAGCCTTGAGGAGACGACTCCATCATGGCTCGGAGCGGTGGGGACCGATATGAACGGCACATCCAATCTGTGAGAGAGGTACTTGGCCATTTCCATAACCTTACCCGAGCCGACTCCAACCAGGAATCGTGGCGATGATTTTTCAAAATTTCTCTCATCCATCGAATCTCTGACTATTACCTTATCGGTCACGAACCCCTCATCCTCCATGTAATCCCTCACGGCATTGCCCGCAATTCTTTTGGTATTTGGACCTGTGAGAAGAAGAACCGGTCCTTTAAGATTCAGTTCTTTGCAGACCTGGGGGACTTTCCCCAGAACATCATTCCCGATCAGAATCCTTCTTGTAAGTTCAACCGAATGCAACTCCATAATATCACGCGTATCTTCCTCTCTTTCTTATGATGTTCACCCTTGAAATAACCTCCTCATAGTCCTCACAGGTTTTTCTGTACCCCCTCAGGAAGGACTTCCACAATTGGTTCAGATATTTAAAATGTGTACTCTCGAGGGCTCTGTGAAAAAGGTGTATATCAACAGCCCTGTCCTCCACACTCCTGGAGTGGAAACCAAGACCGAAATCTATCAGGTAGATATCATCGCCCCTCAGGATCATATTAGATGTGGTTATATCTCCATGGATTATTCCCGATGAGTGGAGTTTTCCTACGATTTCTCCGACCCTTTCGATGATTTCATACTTTTCCGGAAGGTCGTTCAAAACATCCTTAAGTTTTTCTCCTTCTATCATCTCCATCTCTATGATGAAATCAGAGATGGAAAAAACCTTGGGCGTCAGAACACCGATTCTCCTCGCATCTGAGAGCAGGGACGCCTCCTTCTTTGTTCTCTCCTTCCTGAGCTTCACATCAAGTTCTTTTATTCTGTAACCCTTCTTGACTCTCTTCTTGACAAGCGACTCTAAACCCTGCCATTTGCTTCTGTAAAGAACGGCCTCAGCGCCCCTGTGAATCATCTTCATCTCAAACCCTCGCGACACCCGTTCTCCTCGCCGCCTCAGCCACAGCCTCAGCAACCTTCTCCGCCACACCCCTATCAAGAGAATCTGGAATTATATAATCCTCTGAGACGTTCTTTACCATTGATGCGATCGCTTCAGCAGCAGCCATCTTCATTTCCTCGTTTATCTCCCGCGCCCTGACCATTAAGGCGCCTTTAAGAATTCCCGGGAAGGCAAGAAGATTGTTCACCTGGTTCGGGAAATCTGAGCGGCCGGTGGCCACAATCCTCGCTCCTGCCTCCTTGGCATCATTCGGCATTATCTCCGGGTCAGGGTTCGCCATTGCGAATATTATCGGGTCTTCATTCATGGACCTCACCATATCCTTTGTGAGAAGGTTGGGTACGGATACACCGATAAAGATATCCTTCCCCTTTATCACATCGCCGATACCGCCCTTCTCCATTTTTCTGTTTGTTACCTCTGCCATTTCCTCCTTCCATGGGTTCATTCCCTCTTTTCTTCCTTTGTATATCGCTCCCCTGGAATCGACCAAAACAATATTCTTAACACCTTTACTGAGTAAAATCTTTGCTATTGCTATACCCGCAGCACCGGCACCGCTGATGACCACCTCCACATCACCGAACTTCTTTCCCACCACCTTCAGACCATTCGTCAGTGCAGCGAGAACAACCACAGCTGTCCCGTGCTGGTCATCGTGGAAAACCGGTATATCAAGCTCTCTCCTCAATCTCTCCTCGATTTCAAAACACCTCGGAGCGGATATGTCCTCCGATTTATCCCACCGAATACCGGCTCAAGATTCTTCACAATTTCAACAATCTCGTCAACATCCTGCGTCCCGAGGCATATCGGAAAGGCATCCACACCTCCAAACTCCTTGAAGAGTATGGCCTTCCCTTCCATGACAGGGAGCGCTGCCTCAGGTCCTATGTTCCCCAGACCCAGCACAGCAGAACCGTCTGTCACAACAGCCACGAGATTCCCCTTTCTGG
>QMZU01000062.1 GCA_003663345.1 Candidatus Aenigmatarchaeota archaeon
GGGAACACCGACCCAGGGAACATGCTCAATAACCTACCACTCCTTCACATGCCAGGACCAAGGTCTCAATCAATATCTCTTCCAGATACAGGACTCAGAACCATCAAACACCTACAACACCTCCATATTCACAGGACCAGATCTCACCCAATCCCAGGTACAGATCTTCCTCGTCCAGGGAGACAACTCCGAGGTGAACCGCTCATCAGGAACAACACCCCTAACAATCCGTATCTTCGACATAGAGAACAACACAAACGTCTCAAACGCAAACGCAACAATCTGGGTAACATATGACTTCCAGAATTATGACCCAGGATACTCCGGCCAGACCTCCTCAGGAATATTCACCAGAAACTTCGACCCAACCTGCTCACCGGTCCAGCACCTCCCGGGCATCCAGACATGGATAGGAGGAGTCCACAACGACGCATGCTACATAGACACCAACCTCACCCAGAACTACTCGGTAACGGTTTATGCAGATTTGAACAATACAGTATTGATACCTACGAATGGTCAAACCTATCTGAACGGCACAAATGTAACGATAAACGTAACGGTTCAGGATGACTGTTCAAATTATATCTCATCCGTATCCATAAACATAAGTTACATCTCGCTCCATACAGGCGAATCTTTCAACTGCACACCTGTTAATGATAGGGGTAACGGTTATTACGATTGCGAATTTAACACCACATATCCAACAGTTCTTCCACCACGTGGATACAATATAAGCGTGAATACATCTAAAGACCTCTACAACAGAGACGAACATATAGAATACAATGCATTCTTTATTGAAACAAGGCCAATCCTTGAAAATCCGAGATTCACAACAGCCGATGGTACAACAGAATTTGGACAACAATTCAACTTTTCTGTAAACCTGACAGACTATGACCTTGATGTTGTTAACGTTTACTTCTACATCAGACAACAGGGTGATGTATGGGGCTCGCCACAGGTCCAGCAGGTATCAGGAATAAATAGAGTAGTTACCTTTACAAAAACCTT
The DNA here is from genome assembly GCA_003663345.1 of Candidatus Aenigmatarchaeota archaeon. Classification (GTDB taxonomy): domain Archaea; phylum Aenigmatarchaeota; class Aenigmatarchaeia; order PWEA01; family B50-G16; genus B50-G16. The sequence goes on from QMZU01000062.1 coordinate 1,021, forward strand.
TACCTGTGGTGATCTGAGTCCGAATCCAACGTGGGAGTATTATTTCGAAGCGATTGATAACAGGTCCTACAGTGACCAGACAGAAGTGAATAACCTTACACTTGAGAAAGACCCTGTTGAGTTCATACATAACGCTGGAAATAATACGATCGTCCACAGAATAGATAACACAACATTCTTCTCGGTTCAACTTAAAGATGCCAAGCTCGGAACAGTGTTGGCATCCACACTTGCCAGGTCTTACGTAACAACAGATGGCATTACATATATACAACAGGATTCAAAATTGACAGATTCAAATGGAAACTTCAACACAACCTTTAATCCATCATGTCCAACATATAATGTAGGTATACAGCGCTGGAAGGTGAATATAACAGAACAGACCTGCACCAAAGCCAGTAACTCTGAGGAGTACTTTGTAATAATCTATTCGAATATGACACTACATATAGAGAGACCATTCAACGAGTCGGCTCTCAGAGGTATTGAGTCCATATTTATGAGAGGAAATGTTACAGACGAGTGCAATTCACCGATAACCGATGCTGAGGTGACCTTTGCCATAGACACACCCTCTTACTATACATGCCCATCAACCGAAAATGAAGGTTATGGATGGTATAACTGTACTGTTCCGGCAGGTGATACAACAACCTTCCCGCTCCAGTGGCATAACGCATCCATAAACGCATCCAGGAGCTATTATTATCCGAATAGCAGGTTAGAGACGGATAGAATATTCATAGCCTCGGAACCATTCCTCAGCAACCCAGATGTGACTCCACAGGCAGAGGGCTGGGCGAAACTCTTTAACTTCACGGTTGATATTCAGGACCCGGATAACAACACCGTTTACGTGAGCCTGTGGAAGACAAAGAATCAGAGTGCTGGTTGGGAGTACGTGAACACATCCATATGCTACTATTGTGCCGACACCCAGACGATGGTATTCGAAGAAAAGTTCCCGTGCGATGATGTCGGTACATGGTACTATAAATTCAATGCAACGGATACTTGGAATTACAACGATTCTATAACAGGTCTCAGCACATTTGATATAGAGAAAGATGATGTTATCCTGTACTACAGAGCAGGTAACATGGCAGGTACAGAATCGATTCCAAGAGAAGGGAATGTTACGTGGCTGCTGAGTGTGCAGGTCTATGATACCGATAATGAATCATGGTTGCTTTCAGGAAGAAATGGAAGCTTCTACATAACCACCGATCACACCAACTACGATTCTGGCCACAGAGTTACCACAGACGAAAACGGTTACCTCAATTTCAGTTTTGACCCGGATGGGAATTACAGTGTGGGGATACAGTACTGGTACGCTCGGACAGAGGACGATGCCTGTTACCAGACCCAACCATCAGGAACCTTCCAGATAAACATTACAGGTCAACTCAAGAACTTTATAGAATATCCAGAATTTAACATTACAATACCTGTGGGTAACATATTCAATATCACGGTTAACGTTACCACAGATAACTCCACACTGCTTTCTGGAGCAAAGGTGTCTATAAGGTTAAGAGATCCGCTTGATACATGGTACAGCTGCAACCCCACGCCATCAGATGATAGGGGCGATGGTTATTACACCTGTACGTTCAACTCAACAGGTGTCTACGGTGGTTACTGGGATATAGAAATGGAATCACACAAAGCGAATTATTTCTACAATTACACATTATTCGAGGACTGGTTCTACCTGAGGAATACCCCACCGAATGTCACAAATGTTACCTTCTCACCAACCGTGGGTGGATGGGGGGAGGTCTACACCTTTACCGTGACACTGGAAGATATCCAAAATGATGATGTGAACTGTTCTCTTTATATATCCTCAGACAATGCCACTTGGCAGTACAGAGGTTCATCCATACTCCCGGAAGGGAACGGAAACTGTACTGTAAATGTTACGGACTTCACCTGCGCTGAGATGGGACAGAAATACTTCCTCTTCCAGATAGATGACGGAACTCCGGAAAACCTGAAAAATACCTCCTCTTATCTTGGACCTTACATAGACAGAGATAACATAACAATAGAGTATATACAGGGCAACTGGTCTATAGCTAATCGCTCCAATAACCAGTATACCACATTCATACTCAGGGTATTCGACAACGATACAGGAAACTACACACCGGCAGGCGTAAATACTTCGATATGGGTAACATACAATATCACCCATTTTGATTCAGGACACTACCTCCAGACGAATGATTCCGGTTACATCACCTATGAGTTCAACCCCAACTGCACACCTCTTGAATACAAAGCCGGGACCCAGTACTGGTTCGGCGGGGTCAATGATGGGTGTTACGAAGAACTCAACACAACCAACTTCACCACATTCGTTTACGGCGACCTCATCAGTACAATAGATCAGCCAACGGGAAACAAATATCTGAGAGGTACCACTATAGCTCTCAGAGCAAGTATTCTTGATGACTGCAGCAATTCGATAACAGACGCGCAAGGTAACTTCACGGTCGTGAACGAGGACGGAACTTCTTACGATTGTGGGGAGACCAGCAACGTTGGAGCCAATATTTATGGTTGTGATTGGAACTCCACAAACAAAAAGGCAAGATGGTATGATATAATATTCAACTCATCGCGTCAATACTACAACCCGGATAACATAACAGAAGAAAATGGATTCTATCTGGAGACGGAGCCGGTGGTCACCAATATGAGTGTTACACCGGAAATAGGTGGTTGGGGTGAGAGATTCTATTTCAGAGGAATCCTTACGGATGAGGATCTCGACAATGTGACGGTAGTGCTGCAACTCAGGGGAGCCGGCGGGATATTCACGGATTATAATACAACTTTTGTGGAGTCGCCTGTGAACCATTCAATAGAACTCTCCACAAGGGACTTCACCTGTGGTGACCTCCTTTCAAATCCTTGGGAGTACCGGTTTAAAACCGTGGATAATGCTACAAACGGTCCTTATATCACCTACTCAGATGTGAACAATTTCACGATAGAGGAGGATGATGTTCAGTTCACCGTTCTATCCGGAAACGGGGCATTCCTCTGGAGGAATGGAACCAACAGCACGGTCATGAAGGTCCATGTGTATGATATTGATGCCGAAAACGATGTCTTCGATGGAACCACAACGAGATTCTGGATAACAACTGACGGAACCAACTATGATTCAGGACATTCGTCATCTACCTCTTCAGGAAACACCAGTTATACCTTTGATCCGACATGTACCCCTGTCAAGTACGAGACAGGTCCACAGAACTGGGTGGTCGGTACTTATGGAAATGATTGTTACAAAGATGAGAACTCCACACCTTACAGCATAGAGATCTGGTCCAATATATCCTCAGAAGTTGTGGAGCCCGACGGCGAGAGCTACATTGCAGGAACAGATGTGAATATAAGCACAAGGGTGAGAGATGACTGCGATTACCTTGAGGGTGCTACTGTAACGATAAATCTTGAAAACGGTGCATTCAACAGGAACTACAACCCATCATCAGAGGGAAGTGGCTGGTATAACATGACATTCAATCAAGTTACACCAAGAAGATGGTACAATATAACCGTCACGGCCTCCAAGAGTTATTACATAACCAATTCCACAAAGAAGGTCAATGCATTCTTCTATGCAACCATACCGGTTCTTAGTGATGAATATGTGGACCATGATATTGGCGGATGGGGGGAGACCTATAATTTTTATGTAACGGTTCTTGACCAAGACCAGGATCTGGTGAATCTCACACTCTGGAAGAGCTTTGATGGAACAAACTGGACATCAGTACATTCGGAAAATGTTACAGGCGATGGTCTGACCAAGCGATTCACAATAACATTTAACTGTAGTGATATCGGTTTGAACTACTGGAAGTTTAACGCGAGTGACCCATGGGGCTATTCGGACGAAACATCAATACATAACATTACCCTTGATCCGGATAACTCAACGATACAGGTGACAAAC
>QMZU01000063.1 GCA_003663345.1 Candidatus Aenigmatarchaeota archaeon
CCAGAGCCACGTCAAGCAGCGCTATCTTCGCTTCCTTCACCTTCTTGGGCATACCCGGATGGACAACCTCCTTATCTATCATAACACCCTTTATCAGTTCGGTGTCCTCTATACCACCGCCCTGCTTCTTCTCGAGTTTTATGTTCTCCTTGTCTATCACCCATCCATTCTCGGTCTTGTCCCTGACCATCTTCACTGCCTCAACTGCCAGCCCGGATAGGTATTCTGATGCCCTTTCTGCGCTCTTTCCTGTCATTGCGGTTATCGCTATCTTCTTCAGAAGCTCCTCATCGTCAACATCCACCTCGGTACCGATGCTCTCAAGAATCTGAAGAGCCTTCTCCCTGGCAAGCTTGAAACCCTTTGTTATTATGGTTGGGTGTATATCCTGTTCAAGGAGATTCTCTGCCTTCTTCAAAAGCTCAGCAGCAATAACCACAGCTGTTGTTGTTCCATCACCGACCTCTTCTTCCTGTGTCTTCGCCACCTCTACCATCATCTTTGCCGCTGGGTGCTCTATCTCCATCTCCTCGAGTATTGTCACACCGTCGTTGGTTATCACTATGTCGCCGATGGAATCCACCAGCATCTTGTCCATTCCCTTTGGACCGAGGGTTGTCCTCACAGTCTCACCGACCATCTTTCCAGCTATTATGTTTGTCTTCTGCGCATCCTTACCGGTCTGCCTGAGCGTATCCTCGGAAAGGATGAATATAGGTTGTGCACCTACGTTCATTTTACATCACCTCTTTGAACCCCCCACTTGATTGAGAGAAATCTTTTTAATTATTTATGTGCATGGAAGTATATTTAAACTTAACTCTCAGGAAAGGAATTAAAACATCCCCCTCCAAGATTGATTCATGGAAATTGAGAAGGGTTTCAAAAAAATATTGGATGAAATACTCAAGAAATACGATATAGGTTTTGCATCGAACGTCTATGTTGAAGAGAAGGGTGACACAAAGATACTCGATATCTATCTCATCGATGAAGTCAGAGAGATGGGTATAAAACTCCCTCTTGATAGAAGGCAGGCCACACTGTTTTACGGTATTCTCAGGGATTTTCTCAGGAAAAGGATATTGCGTATGGGTAACATGTACACCAAACTCCTCAAATCAGGAGAACTGGAAGAACGGGAGAAGGAGGCATTCGAAAGACTGAAGAAGTGTGACATCTGTCCCCATAGATGTGGTGTGAACAGGTTCGAGAGAGCAGGAAGATGCAGGTCAGATTACCGGATAAAGGTTTCCTCAGCATTCCCTCATTTTGGAGAGGAGGACTGTCTTGTCGGAACCCATGGTTCCGGAACGATATTTCTGAGCAACTGTCCGCTCTTCTGTGTCTACTGCCAGAATTACGAGATATCCCAGAAGGGTGAGGGTTCTTATGTCAGCGAAGAGAGGGTTGCGGATATGATGCTCTCACTCCAGGACATGGGCTGCCATAACATAAATCTGGTCACGCCAACACACTTCGTCCCGCAGCTGATAAGGGCAATCAGGATCGCTGCTGAAGGGGGATTGAGGATACCGATCGTTTACAACACAGGAGGCTACGAAAGAGTTGAGACCCTGAAACTTCTGGAAGGTATAATCGACATCTACATGCCGGACATGAAGTATGGTTCAAATGAGAATGCCCTGAAGTATTCCGGAATTCCCGGATACTGGGATATTGTGAGGGAAGCGGTGAAGGAGATGCACAGACAGGTCGGTGACTTGGTGATACGTAACGGGATAGCGGAGCGCGGTCTTCTCGTGAGGCATCTCGTCCTCCCGAACAGAATAGCAGGAAGTGAGGAGGTTCTGAAGTTCTTGGCGAACCTTTCAAAGAACACATATATCAACATCATGGACCAGTACATACCATGTTTCAAGGCATACAAGTACCCTGAACTGGACAGAACTATAACAAGGGAGGAGTTTGATGAGGTGGTGAGTTTCGCGAGAGGTCTGGGACTACACAGAATATAACCTTTTCTTTATTTCATGAAACAGCTCTTCTACCCCCTCACCGCTCTTGCACGAAATCCTCAGAAAACCAAGACTCTTTCCTGAAAGATCGGACTTGTTCTCCACAGGTATAATCGGAACCCCAAGTTTCTCTATCTGATGGTGGAGATGCTCCTGTTCTTCAAGAGTGTAGCCGCAGGTCTCTGATGTATCGTAAACGTAAAGAATCAGGTCTGCAAGATGTTTCACCGCGCTCACAGCCTGTTTCTCTATAGGATTTCTCTTCTCAAATGGTCTGTCAAGAAGACCCGGTGTGTCCACAAACTGTATATCATCCCTGTAACCCAGAAGAATCCCTTTGGTTGTGAAGGGGTAGCTCTGTATCTCCGGTTTGGAACCTGTCAGAGCTGCCAGTAGAGAGCTCTTTCCAACGTTCGGACACCCCGCTATGACAACCGTATCCATCTTCTTAACCTTTGGGAGTTTCTTCAAAGCCCTTCTGCACTCTCTGAGGTAATTCATCTCATCTTCTATATCTTTAAGTATCGAGTTCAGTCTTCCGTAAAAAATAACCCTTTGCTCCCTTGCCTGGTCCGTTGTTCGGGAACCCTTCACCTTTGAGATGTATTCTTTCTTCAATTCAAGTATCTTCCCGGCAGCCCACTTCATCCTTTTCAGTGATTCTTTGAATCTCCTGACATCTATGAGAAGAGAGACCAGCTCCTGATAGAAGGGCTCAAGCTCTTCAAACGAAAAGGTCTTTGTCATTATCGAGAACAGCGAATCCGAGAGGATATTCCCTGCGATATCGATTCTCATAACCTCCTTCTCTATCGCCTTCTCAACATTGCTTCCTCTGAACCTCCTACCTGAAACCCTCCTGGATGCCCTTCCAAAGGCCCGGTCAAGAAGTTCCTCTCTCTTCGGTATGACAGGAATCATAAAAAGAATTTCTCGTAATAGTTTATCACTCTATCTTTTCAAGTATCTTCTTTATAGCATCCCGGGCATATATATTGTGTTTGGATGCCGGTACCCCATGACCGGGCAGAAGAATCTGTATATCACCAAGGTTCTTTATCCTTCTTAATGATTCCATGAGCTTCTCTTTACTCCCTCCTGGAAGGTCTGACCTCCCCCATCCATCCACGAATAACGTATCACCTGACACCAGTATGCCTTTCTCCGGTTCCCAGAGAACTATGGAACCCGGACTGTGCCCGGGCGTGTGAAGTACCTGGAAGGAGTAGGAACCGGTTCTGATAATATCCCCTTCCTTCACAACACCATCTACCTTGAAGCCTTCAAAGCTCTCACCAAAGAACTCTGCACCAACAATTCCTTTCTCCAGAGCCTCCCTGTCATTCTCGTGTATGAAGAACTTCGCCTTGATTTTCTTCTTCCAGAGCGGTGCAGCGCCAACGTGATCGAAATGACAGTGGGTGAAGATGACCTTCTTTATCTTCCCGAGTTTCAGACCGTAATGCTCCATCTGTTCAAGAGTCTCCTCGAAGAACACACCGGAACCACAGTCCACCATAATTTCATTGTTTATGAGATAGACATTCGAATCGAACTCCGCACCATCCACCAGAACTATATCCTGGTTTATTCTCATGAAGAAAGATTTGGCTTGAAGATTTAAATCTATTATACCCTGAATCTCTCGACTCTCATGTTGTGACCGAATCTTCTTCCAAATGTGGAAGGTATTTCAAGTTCAACACCTTCTGGATCCAGTATCCTCTGAAGATCGGAAAGATACATTTCAACCTTTTCTGTATCACTTGTCCTCAATCCATGGTGAAGGTTAACCAGTTTCTCCAGATTGTCGGAATTTTTGACTATGTGTTCGACATTCTCCAGAGAACGTTTATAGTGATTTGGAAATCTATCTATCTCCTTGCAGAAGAAACCATCCAGAAAGAGAACATTCGGGTCATACTTTGCTATCCATTTTGCCAGCTCATAATCCATCGGTCCGATACAGTCACCGGTGACAACCACCCTGTAACTGAAGCCGTTGTTATAGTTCAGACCAACAGAATGCATGTTTTTCTTGGTATACTGTCTGTAGGTATCAAAGACACCGTGTTTTGTATTCCTAAGGGTCAGATACAACTCACAATCCGAATCTCCGTTGTGCACAGCCACGTTGTTATAATCCCTTGAACATCTCGGTTTGATATCTGCAACATATCCCTTCTTTGTCAGCTTTATTCCGTAACTGTTGGAGCCGATGCCTGATGCGTTCCGAACATTCCCGTAACGTTCAAGTTTTCTGTTGAGTATCTCGTTCTGAAGATTCTTGTGGTCCTTATGACTATGGGTTACGATAATAAAATCCGACTCCACGCCAAAATCGATTATCCTAGCTCTATCCTCTTCAAACTGCTCAACATTTCTTTTACCTCTTGAATAACCATAAGGCGACCAAGTGATGTTCGGGTCTATCAGAACTCGATTCTGCCCATCGTACCAGCCTATACAACTACCGCCATAAGGCAGGTCCTCACCACTGAATATGTATAGTTCTATGCGATCGCTGCTCATTCTTTTCACTGGTGTAATATAATTGTAGAGAAAATATTTATTTTTGGAATGAATCACAGTCCCAACCAGTATCTCTTCTCACTTCCCTTCTCTATCTTCTTATGTATCGCCTTGAAATCCTTCACACCAACATGCCTCCCTCCAAGGGAGAGAATGTAATTGGATATCCTCTTATCGGTGCCGTAAAGCGCGCTTCTCACTTCCGAATATATTATCCCACCGAAGCCCGGAGCCACATCGTTATCCAGAACACCTATTTTATCCTTATCTGCCAGAGCTGTCCTTATCTCCTTCTCAGGGAACGGTCTGAAAGTTCTTATCCTCAGTAGGCCCGGTTTCTTCCCCTCCTTTCTCAGCTCGTCTATCGTCTGCTTCACGGTTGTGGAGAGCGAACCGGTGGAGATGAAAACCGTATCCGCATCATCCAGTTTATACTCCTCCAGAAGTCCGTAC
>QMZU01000064.1 GCA_003663345.1 Candidatus Aenigmatarchaeota archaeon
CTTTATGTCTTCAATCACACAGGCTCATCACTCCAAGTTGAATCTACATATGGTACTGGCTGGACTTTTTCATCTCCTAGTATAGCGGATGTGGATAATGATGGCATCCTCGAAATAGCAATCGGTAGCTCAGGAAGTGGAAGAGTATATGTTTTCCACCATACCGGTACATCACTTCAGTTAGAAGCATCTTATACTACCGGAGATCGGGTTTGGTCCTCCCCAACTATAGCAGATGTTGACAACGATGGAATATTAGAGATAATCGTTGGTTCAGCTGACAATAAACTTTACGTCTTCAATCACACCGATTCTACCCTTCAAATAGAATCCACTTATACTACTGAAGGTGAAATTTGGTCTTCCCCATCTGTAGATGATGTGAATAACGACGGTATTTTAGAAATAGTAGTGGGTTCAAGAAATAACAATACCTATGTCTTCTCAGCAGGTCCTTATGAAAACTATCCATGGCAAACATGGACAACATTCCATCACGATCTAAATAGAACAGGTGTACAACAAAATATAGGAACCAGAAACACCCTCACTTGCTCCCTCCAATCCTCCCAGACCTGCTCCCTCACCTGGACAATAAACACAACAGGCACAGCAGGAACAATCTGGTTAATAGATACAAACGCATCCTCATCCTACTCGCACATCCAACAAAACGAAACAGACGACTCGTACATCCAAATAATCGAATCCACTCCACCACAGATTCAGATCCAGCTCCCAGAAAATACGACCTACAACTACAACACCAACCTCCCACTAAACTACACCGCCACCGACCAATACCTAGACCAGTGCTGGTACTCCCTTGATTCCGGAACAAATATATCCTTACCAAACTGCCAGAACACAACATTTTCGACAACAGAAGGTACACATTACATAACAGTTTATGCGAATGATACTTCACAGAATGAGAACTCGTCGACAGTTTATTTCACAATTGACACAACCAACCCACAAATCCAGTTCGTCCCACCAACCCCCGAAGACAACAACATCACAACCAACAACTGGGCTTACATAAATGTCTCAACTTCCGACTCCAGCAACACAACTTCATTTATAGATTGGAACAGATCCCTTGTACTCTGGATGAGATTCAACAACGAATCCGGAGAAAACTCAACGTTCTTCCGCGACTGGTCCAGTTATGGAAACAATGGCACCTGCTCCGGAACCTCCTGTCCAACACAGGTCTACGGAAAGTTCGGCAAAGCTCTGGAGTTTGATGGGGTGGATGATTATGTTGATTGTGGGAATAACAGCTCTTTGAACATTATAAATGAGCTCACAATAGAAACGTGGATAAAACAAAATACTATGACAGGCCCAACCTTTAGATATATTATTGGAAGAGGCACAAACTATGTTAATGAATCTTATCTTATGCAATATGATCCAAGTAATAATTATTGGCGGTTTGGTATCTATGATGGAACTAATTTTTACGAAGCAGTTACAGAAGCAAATCAAAATATATGGAAACATCTAGTTGGCGTTTTTAATGGCACATCAGTCAAAATATATGTAAATGGTATTAAGAAATATGAAACAACATTTAGTGCAACACATATAATTGTAGATCCAGATAAACATGTTTTTGTTGGCGGACATACTAGTGGAAGATATTTCAACGGCACTATCGACGAAGTCCGCATCTGGAACAGAGCCCTCTCCCCAGAAGAAATCAATGCCTCCTACCACGCTGGATTATACCGTCTATACCACAACTTCACAAACTTAACAGATGGAACCTACACATACAAGGCTTACGTCCAGGACCTGGCAGGAAACCTGAATGAAACAGAAGAGAGAACGATAACAATAGGAAACGTGAAATACATCGATTCGTGCCAAGATTTGACCGCTCCAAACACTATATACTACCTTACTACAAATGTTTCATCGGCAGGTACCTGTTTCAACATCTTGGCGAATAATATAACCTTAGATTGCCAGGATTACTGGATAAGATATTCCCAATCTACAGTCGGCTATGCTATAAATATTACTGGATATAACTCCACAACAATAAAGAACTGTAATATTATACAAGATTCATTTTCAGCAGACTCTTACGGAATATATTTGTCTGAAAATTCAAATTCCAATACTCTACATAATAATACTATTACAACTTTAGGGAATGGGGCTCATGGTATCAGAATTTCAGAATCTTCAAATTCCAATATAACGGAAAATAAGTTAAACACGACGAATGGTTATGCAATATTCATACAGACGACAACAATAGATTCCTATTACAACCATACCATAGATACAACAAACACAGAACAAGGAAAACCAATTTATTATTATTTCAATAACGATTCATTGTTAATAGAGAACTTGGATAACATCGGAGAACTTTACATGGCTGTATCAAATAATATAACAGTTAGAAATCTAACTTTAGATAGAGATGGGATAATTTTAGCAAAAACGACAAATTCGACGATAGAAAATTGTGATATTACAAATTCTAACTATTGGGGTGTTGGAATTTACCTTCATTCCCAATCAGATACAAATACCATTTCAAATAATACCATTTCAACATCGAACAGATACGGCCATGGTATACGTATCGAATCTTCCACAAATAACTCAATTTCAAATAACAACATAACAACATCTGGTCTTGAAGGTTATGGTATTTTCCTTTATACATCTTTCACTAATATTGTTTCAAATAACATCATATTCACATCAGGTAAAGATGGATACGGAATAGAACTACGCAGCTCTGATAATTCCATTCTTTCTAAAAATAACATTACAACAACAAACCAAAATGGCTATGGAATATTTCTTTTTGATTTATCAGATTTCAACATCATATCTGAAAATACCATAAAAACCATCTCAACCTCTTCAGCACATGGTATTTACTTCTATAACTCAAATTCAAATGAAGTTAATAATACAAATATAACAACATCCGGAGGAACATCTAGAGATATCTATGTAACTGGAACAAGTAACTACACAAACTACATAATCAACTGCACCTTTAACCAATCCAATATTGGATTCTATTCCTCCACAGAAACAGACAAAATAGCAGTCCAGTGGTACCTCCGTGCCAACATCACAGACACCAGCCAAAACCCAATCTCCTCAGCAACAGTCACAGCCTACAACATCTCAAACATCTCAGTAGCCTCGGACCTCACAAATTCCCAAGGCCTGACAGACTGGTTCGTCCTAACAGAATACACCCAAAATGCCTCACAGATCTACCCAACCAACGTAACCTATCACACACCCCACAACATAACAGCCACAAAACCAGGTTACTCGCCAAACTCAACCCTCGTAAACCTGACAGAGACAGGCTCAACAACCGTTTCTTTAATGCTCGAAACAACAGGCACAGGAGAGATATCAACCTGTCAAGAGTTAGATACTCCAAATACAATTTATTATCTAACTACTGATATCATCAATTCCTCAACATCATACTGCATGAACATCTCAGCTAACAATGTAACTCTAGATTGCCAGGGGCATACTATAGATGGTGATGATGTTGCAGACTATGGGATTTACATTTCAAGAAGTCCAACACAAACAACCAACATAACTCTAAGGAATTGTATTGTGAGTGATTGGGATTCATATGGCATATACATTCATCAAGCTAAAAATAATACTTTGGAGAATCTCTCTATAGTTTCAAACCCAGATGTTGCCATTCTTTTATCTACATATTCTGACTATAATAAAATAATTAATGTTACAAGTTATAACAATAATTTCGGTCTTTACACATACAGCTATATTTCAGTTCTTACCATTCAAAATTCAACATTTAAAGATAACCTTGCATGGGATATTTTTGTAGATGATAGTTCAAGTTACAACTACCAGTTTGAAAATGTGATCGGCACAGATAATAAACCCATAGTTTTCTTCAACACCACAGTTACTTTAGAAAATTGGGACAACAATGCCAGTGAAATTATACTTGCCAATGCAGATTATTCGGTTTTAAGGAACATAACTATGGAGAGGATCGGAACACAGAATAACGGTATTCTCCTTGTAGAGACTGATTATTGTAATATAACGGATATAAGAGCAAGTGGGTTACAGGAAGTGGTTCACCTTAGGAGAAATTCTGAACACAATAGAATCGAGAATGTAACTGGAAATCTTAGCAAAGCTGTAATATATCTTATCTATACTTCCAATTACAACGATTTGAACAATATAACAGCTATTAGTAATACTTATGGGATATATTTAGAAAGTTTGTCAAACAATTCATTAACGAATCTCACACTTGATAGTAACACTTACGGGATTTATCTTCGCTTTAGCTCCAATAACACAATTCATTCGAGCACAATAACACAGAATACTTATGGAATTTATTCAGATAATATAGGAAATGCATATCCAAACCTAATCTACAACAACCTCCTCAACAACACCAACAACATTTACTTCGCAGCCACAATCTACAACAACTCCTGGAACATCACCAAACAGCCCGGCACCAGAATCCACTCCCTAGGAAACTACATAGGAGGAAACTACTACACAAACTCCACAGGAAACGGCTTCTCAGACACCTGCACAGACTCAGACTACGACGGCTTCTGCGACCAGGCATACGATTTAATAACCAACCAGCCCTGTACACCAGCAGTAGACTGCTCAAACAACACAGACTACCTCCCACTATCAGACGAATACACCTCCTTCACAATAACCCTCAACGACCCATTCGACAACGCCCACACAAACGATACAACCCCAGACTTCACATTCACAGTCTCAGGAACAGAACCAACC
>QMZU01000065.1 GCA_003663345.1 Candidatus Aenigmatarchaeota archaeon
CTTTCAAGCTCCAGAGGATCGGACACATTGAGGTCCTGACCCTCCAGTATTTCTGTGTAAAACCTTTCTATTTTCTTCAGTATTTTCTCTGCCCTCCCCAATCTGAGAGGGGTGCTGAGAAGACCCACTTTGAATATCTCCTCCGGTTCCGAATCGTAAGCCCCCACGTAAAATATATCATTCAGTTCCAACATATTACCACTAATAAGTAATATATTTTAGTGATATTTAAAGTTTTCTGTTATACCTTAAGAATTTAAATCTCAATTCACAGAAGAGTGGTATGCCTGATGATTTCAGAAGGAACCCGGCTTTTTACAGGAAGATATCCGAGATATCGGACACTGACGCGAGGGTATCGATTATTGGGACGGTTCTGGAGAGCTCGGATGGGGAGCTGGAAGTGGATGATGGTACCGGAACGATAACGGTTACGGGTGTTGAGGAGAATTTCGACACAGGGACCCTCGTGAGGGTGATCGGAAGGCCTGCCGATGGCTTCCTTATGGCAGAGGTGGTCCAGGATTTTTCCGGGTTTGACGTGGAGCTCTTTGAGAAGAGTGAAAGGGTTTTGAGGGAGTTGCTGGGAAGTTCTTAATATATTTATATAAGAACGCAGAAGAATAAAAAGAGGTGATATAAGGTGTTCAAGGCCAGAATGAGTGATATTTCGCTTCTGAAGGACTCTGTGGAGACAATAGCACAGCTGATAGATGAGGGTATATTCAAGGCCACGCCTGAGGGTCTGACACTGATGGCTGCTGACAGGGCGATGGTTGCTGTTGTTGATTTTCATCTGGACAAGAGCGCTTTTGATGAGTTCAATGTTGATGGAGAGGTGACGATGGCCCTTAATATAGATAATCTCCTGCAGATACTGAGAAGGGCAAAGGCCGGGGACACCGTTGACCTCGAACTAACTCCTGATGGTTCAAAACTCAAGATAACCATAATTGGTTCAACCCAGAGGGAGTTTTCCATTCCGCTTCTTGATATAACCGAGGGCGAGGTTCCACCAACAGACCAGCTGGAGTTTGATGCCAAATTCGACATATCCTCGAAACTTCTCGAAGAGGGTGTGAATGACGCTGATATAGTTTCTGATTCTGTGGTCTTTTACCTCACGGAGAACGAGTTCATAATGAAAACAGAGGGTGACTCCAGCACGGTGGAGATGCGATTGAAGAAGGGTTCGGATGGTCTGGAGAACATTATCCTTAAGGGAAGGGAATCCGTACGCTCAAGATATGCCCTGGAGTACCTGAAGAAGATGATGAAGGCCACGAAGATATCTGACACCGTGAGGGTGAAGATGGGCAAGGATTATCCTCTGAGAATGGACTTCGTCCAGCCAGGAAAGATCAGGATGAGCTTCGTTCTGGCACCCAGAGTTGAGGACTGATTAGATTAGAGCCACTTTGCCAATATAAACTCTTCCAATTACCTTTTTGATTATTTAGAATCTCAGAATTATAGGTAATTCCCTCTCTCTTAAACTGTGAATAAATGTATAGAAGGTTCCCTATTATCATAATAACACCGAGAACTTGAAGTAAAAATATGTATGTTCCAATAGGATTACATATCATAGACTCTGGACAGATAGAATCTCTAAAAGCGTTCAAAACCAAAGCTCCGAGACTTGCTTCGCTTGGAATAGCAAGCCAAATTCCAAAATTGCCAATAGCTTTATAAGTATTTGAGTTAAATGGGTGTTACCAAAAGGTGTTTTTATGGGAAGAAAGGTTCAGAAGGGCGACACCGTGAGGGTGGACTACACAGGAAGACTCGAGAATGGTGAGGTTTTCGACACATCCATTGAAGAAGTTGCAAAGGAGAACGGGATATATCATGAAAATCACAGCTATGCTCCGATAGAGTTCACAGTTGGTTCCGGAAACATCATAGAAGGATTCGACGAAGCGGTTCTTGGAATGGAGGAAGGCGAGACCAAGACGGTCACAGTGCCCCCGGAGAAGGGTTATGGTGAAAGGCAGCCAGAACTGATATGGAAGATACCTTCTGAGGCGGTTTCAGGAGAGAAACCAAAGGAAGGTTCCTACGTAAGCATTCAGGGAAGACCGGCCAAGGTTGTTGAGGTGACCGAGGAGTCGATAACACTCGACCTGAACCACCCCCTTGCGGGAAGAACCCTGACTTTTGAGATAACCCTGAGGGGAATAGCATAGATTTTTTAGTCCATCTAACCAATAGATAGATATGGTCTTTGGTGGCTGGGCAAAGGTTCTGGCAGTTATTGTCCTAATTTCTGTGTCCACGATATCCATTGCGGTTTACATTCTCTATATTCCACACTGTCCCCTGAGTTGTGATGACGGAAATGATTGCACAAACGATTACTGTGGTGAGAGCACCGGTTTTAGGTGTGACCATGCTCCGATACCCAGATGTTGCGGAAACGGTATCTGCGAACTTCCGGAAACACCCGGACTCTGTCCGTTAGACTGTCCAAAGTGCGATGACGGGAACGATTGTACCGATGATTATTTTTCTTATGAGGAACAGAGATGCAAAACAAACCCTATCCCGAACTGCTGCGGCAACGGGATATGTGAGCACGGTGAGTATAAGAAATGTGATCTGGACTGTCCCACAAGCTGCGATGACTCTGACCCGTGTACATATGATTTCTTCAACACAACGACCATGAGATGCGAACATCCTCTTCTGGAGCCGGACTACCTCTACAAAACAGATTTCAACATGACCGATGACTGGTATACAGGAAACTTCTCCATAAGAGGAATACTCGACGGAAAGTCCGTTCTCTTTATAGCCGGGACAGGTTTGGTATACCTGAAGGACAGAGCGACATTTGAAAGAACTTGGAAGGATTACATATTCCGGACAGAGTTCAGGATAGATAACGGTACGCTTAACATTAACTTCCGTCAGTCCGGCTATAATCAGACCATGAAGAGATATTACTTCCAGCCCCTGCCAAGCAGAAGCTATCTCCTTAAGTCAATACCAACATCTCCAACAACCCTTCCCAATGAAACAGCCCTTGTCAGATCTGAAACCGGTGCACAGAAGGACAGATGGCACAGATTGAAGATAACGGCTGTGGGTAACAAGATAACGATTTTCCTTGACAACGAACAGATTATCACATATACCGACCCCGATCCTATAGAGAAGGGCTCAGTATCCTTTGAAGCCGAGAATCTCGTGGCATGGATAGATTACGTACAGGTCATAAGGGCGGATGAAAACACAACGGTGTGCTGGTGAAAGGTCAGCGCTGCACGAGCCAGGGCTTCATTTTCCTTTTCTTGTCAAAAATTGGGAGTGAGTTTGAATGTATGTATCTATCCACCTGAAAATTCTCATCCTTTATCCTGATGCGAAAGAACTCCGTCAGATCCTCATCCACAAGTACATCGTAACCAAGTTCATATGCCCTTCTGGCGACCTTTTCAACACAATCGTTCAGATGGAACCCACCAATTCTTAAGATTTCGACTCCACTCAGCTGTCCGAGAAGGAAATCCGGGTCAGGGTAGTATTTTTTCTCGTTTCTGTTCTTTCGTATGAAACTCCAGAGGTCCATACCGACCTCAATTATCCTGTCATCCGGTTGCAATCTTATAACATCGGATATCTCATGTCCATCAAATACGGCATAATTTATTGAAAATCCTTTCTTTCGGTATCTCAAATCAATGCATTCGTTCAGTTTTGTGGCGTAAAAATTCCTGAACTTCACCTTTTTCATCTTGAGCCATTCTGTCTCCAGAAAATTCTTCTCTTCAGGATCTCCTTCTACCCATCTGGTCATGAAGTACGTATCTGTTTCGGGGTCCGTGAACGAATACGAACCACGGTCAATCTCGAAATCGATGTACTCAGGAATCGGGTAGAGAAATAAAAACGCTTTCATGGTTAAAATTTCAAAAGAAAATCTATTTAAACTCTTTTTTTCAGAACGGGCTCAGGCTGTCCCAGATGGAGCGTTTCTTCTTCTCCTCAGCCTCCTCGCTCTTCATCCTCTTTATGTTCTTCTGAATAATTTTCTTTGCCTCTTCGAGCGATTTCTCGTGATTGCCTATACCTGAGGTATTTCCCACTCCGAGAATCAGAACGGGTCCTTTCTTCGCCCTGTCGACGTTTTTCTTCACAAGCGCTCTTGCCTCTTCAAACGCGCGGAAGACTCCCTCGGTCATGGCGCTTATCGCATTCTCCGGTCTCATCTTTATCGCTATGGCATCGAGAGGTATTCTCCTTTTGGTTGCTTTCTCCTCTATGTAATACCTTTCAACACCCGAACCTCCCATGGCCACACCAACGCCTTCTGCTGTGGAACCCTCCTTCTCACCCTCCAGTTTCCCGGCCGCATCTATTGTTATTATCCTCTCGGGTTTGTACTTCTCTATGAGTTTGATCATGCCTTTACCCATGTCTCCGACCCTTGCCCCCGGTCCCTTGGGCTTAACAACCACACATTTCTTCCCGTTTATGTTCTCTTCAGTGTACACCAGTTCATCTTCCTTCAGCTCTTTCGGTTTCTTTGTCATGAAGGATGCCGCAACCATCGGACCTATGGAGTCGCCCACAGGCTCGCCCTCGGTCATGTTTTTCACACCTCTTCTGAGGGCCTTCATTATATCCTTTATCATGGGTATCTGCATTTGGAGAAGCATGGCGAACTGGAGGTTGTTGTACTTCTTGGTTATCTCCAGATAGTGTCTTATAACCTTGGTTACCTGATGCATACCCATGGCCACGGAAAGACCCGCTTCAAAGTTTTTTCTCTTCTCCTC
>QMZU01000066.1 GCA_003663345.1 Candidatus Aenigmatarchaeota archaeon
AAATTTTGAAATATGTGCAATCATCTCACCAGTCTCACTATCAAATGCAGAATTAGGTATAATCTCCCACTGCTGTGATAATGGATTAAGATAAAATACACGCAATTTTTTCATATCATTATTATTCTGGAATGTGACACTGAAATTCGTATATTTTATTGTAACATCACCATCAAACTCTAAATCTTGCACACCATCATTATTACTATCACCCATAATAGTTGTGGTATTCTGATTATACGCAGTTATATCAAAGATTGTGCCTGATACAAGTGAAATATTGGATGCAAGTTTTGAATTTGCTGTATTTATAAGTGAAGTTGTGGTACTGATATAATTTATCACAATTGTTGCATAATCAGAAACAGGAATTGAGTATGCAGGAATATCAAGTACAAATGTAAAATCAGTTGTTGCAAATAAGAGTGTGCCACCTTTATTTCGCCATATTATAGCAGAGTTGGCACCTTTTATAAGTGTATTACCCTGTAATGGCAAACCAATATTTGTAATTGTAAGAAGTGACAACACACCAGAATTGGACGCATCTACAACAGTAATCTGGAATGTATATCCATTGGAAATAGGTATTGATAATTGATATACCACAACAAACTCTATATTTGAACCTGCAGTATTTGTGATATTACAATTAAGTGTTAATAATCTATTACTGAACACACCAGAATCTATCAAAGTATCACCAGCATCATTTGTGCCATTACGATTATTATCCATAAGCAGTAATACATTTGTAATAGCGCTATCAGGTGCATTGCCTGAGTTAGAGAACTTAATCCAGTAAGTAATCACATCTTCCATTGGAGCAGTTGTTATTCTGAACTGCAAAATCTCAATATTCGGGTCAATATCAACCACCTGCCCATTATTTGGTATAGCAACATCATTATTTGTGCCTTCACTAAATGTTATCTGCCCCCAGGCAGAAGTTAACAATACACCAGTATAAGCTGAAACCGCAGTCACAGGGATGGCTCTTCCACTATTAGCACCTGTTGCTGTTACATAATTGTTCAGGATTCTACATCTATATTGTGTTGTTGGTGTTATATCACTTATAAAGTTATATAGCACAAGGAAATTGGTTGATGAATCTGCATTTAATACAAAGCTGGAATTTGTGAATATAGCAAACCCACCAACAAAAGGTTCATTTGCATCATAAATTATATCTGCTGCATCAATTGTGCCATTATCATTAACATCAAGCACAAGTGTTAAATTTGAAACCTCAGAAGTATTCAATAAACCTTCCACTCTAATTTGTGGTATTCTAACAGGTTCAGATTCACTTGCTCCTAATGTAAATTTCAATGCTGGTACATTTGTCTGTCCATCATATACAAGCGCATCATTTATATTGTTTGTATTCTCTGCAAGTTCTGCTTTTACATAATATCTTCCACCATTGGTGCTATTCTCAAGATTTATTATAGATTTTGAATTTACACCAACAGATTTGAAATTAGTGTTAAACAGATGAATCTGAATATACTCATTTACGCGCATCTGTCCATTATCAACTATTACCAAGAAATTAGTAGCAGAATTATTATTCAAAGTAAATCCTGTAAAATTGAATTGCACATAATTACCAAAATTTGTATTGGTGCTGACTGCCACATCAGATGCATCATAAGTCCCAATTGTTCCGTAATCAAATAGTAACACCATATTACTGAAATCAGATGCTGTAGCACCATTACCATACACTATATTAAACCCTATATTACTCACAACAACATTTTCGCCGTAATTTGTTAACACAAAAGCAAACACTTCTCTGTTGGTATCACCATTTCCATTAATCTGATAATCACCAACGTCATTCTGTGTAACAACTGACACATACACAACTGAAGCCACATATTTTCTTATACCAGTTGCCATACTCTGATTGGAGATTGGATACACAGTCTCCACACCACCAGCTGAAATCCAGTTTGTGAGTATATAAGCATTAACAGAATCACCCGGATTAAGTGTATTATGCTCAAATACAAGCAATATATTTGTGTAAGATGCTTCCTGTATTGTAAATCCTGTAATATTGGAGAATATCAATTTACCTGATACAGGCTCAGGTGTTGAATCAATCAGAGGTTCTGTGCCATCATAAGTTCCCAGAGTGCCTGTATCAAGGTATATTCTTGCATTGGTAACATTATTATCATTGAAAGTGCCACCATAATCAAGACTTATCATTATTCTATTTAATGTAATATTCTCACCCACAGATGCACTTATCTTTAATGCAATTATTTCTTTACTTGTCTCTGGGGCTGAAAGTATCGCAGTTGCTGCTGCATCTCCTGTGGTAATATTAAACACATACAGTTCACCGGGTACCTCTTTCTTTACACCTATTGCAGAACCGAATACCACTGCATTTGTGCCAAGATAATTTGTAAACTCTGTTGTAACACCTGCGAATTGTATAAACTGTGGTATAAAGTATGCTTTCACCCCTTCACCCGGGGTCATCACTTTATCATCAAGCACAAGTATAATGTTCGTGATTGTGTTCTCTCTTATTGTGAATCCTGTGATATTTGTGAAATAGAGTTTCCCTGATACAGGCTGTAAATTGGTGCCAAGTAGTGGTACATCAACTGCTGTATATGTGCCATAAACTGTATTATCAATATAAATCTTTGCATTTGTGAAATCAGTATCAGTTGCACCACCATTATATTCAAGACTTATCACTAATTTCTGTAAAATCTTATCTTCACCTGCTGTATTGCTTAATTTGAGCGAAATTATCTCTTTATTGCTTTCATAAGTTGGTAACAGGAATCTATCAAGAACATCACCATTGGAATTCACACTCACATAAATCTCACCCGGCACTTCCTTATATATACCCTGAACAGCATTTACTGAATAATTTGTATAATCAGTATCAATACCAATGGCTGTAATATCATTTGTCTTAATCTTGCTTCTTATACCATAATTCACATTAAGCGCATTATGGTCAAGTATGAACAATATATTAGTAGCACTATTTTCCGGGATTGTAAATCCTGTTATTGCACTGAATGACACAACTCCTGATACAGGATTTGGTGCAGTTGCTATAAGTGTATCAACACCACTATCAAAACTGCCATTATTATTCACATCAAGATAAATCTCTGGATTGGAAAGATTTGCATCAGTTAAACCATTATAATATTCAAGTGAAATATCTATTACAGAGATAATCTTATTCTCACCAACTGTAGCACTTAATCTGAATAGCATTATCTCTTTATCTGTTTCAGCTGATTTCGCAAGATATTTCAATGCAGAATCACCATTTGTGATTGGTGCGACAAAAATCTCACCCGGCACTTCTTTTATAACACCATACGCATTACTACTCTGTGATGTATTTGTAAACACTGTATCTTTGCCATAATATTCAAGATACTGTGGCTGAATTATAGCATGAATATTGTCACCATAACTGAGTGCATTATGACCAAAAATTATTAATATATTTGTAGTGGAATTTTCTCGCACTGTAAGTCCTGAAATATTACTGAACAGAACCACCATACCTGAAGGTTCTGATATATTACTTGAAACTGCTATATCAGCCACATCATAAGTACCAGAAGTACCTAAATCAATATAAACCCTTAGATTTGTTATATCAGTATCTGTTATTGTAGCTGATGGACTGAATAGACTGAGTCTTATTCTATTAACAATTTTGTCTTCACCAATGGATGCTGAAAGTTTTACCTGTATTAATTCCAGATTAGTCTCATCAGAACTCATCATATATCTTAATCTGGAATCACCATTTGTAATTGGAATGACAAACAAATCACCGGGCACCTCTTTGACAACACCATAAGCATTCGCTCCATACCCTGTGTCTGTGTATCCTGTGTAATTACCATAATATTCTACCCAATTACTTAAAACTATCGCCTGCATACTATCCCCATAACTTAATGCCTTATGCCCTATCACTATCAATATATTTGTTGCACTATTTGTGCCTATAGTCAATCCTGTGATGTTCGTAAAATCTATCACCATTGATGCAGGATTATCTATTGGGCCACCTACAAGTATATCTGAAGCATCATAACTTCCCGGTACTCCTGCATCTATGTATACCTTTGCATTTGTCAAATCTGTGCTCGTGATTGTCCCATTCGTGCTATACAAACTTAACCTTATCCTGCTTATTACTTTATCCTCTGACCCATTCGCTGATAACCTTATCCCTATCATCTCTACATTGCTCTCTACACTCGCACTGATATACCTCAATGCTGTATCTCCCTGTGTCACACTGCTCACATACACTATCCCGGGCACTTCCTTCCTTACTCCCCTGAAATTATACCCTGCATCCACATTAGTATACCCACTCACTGTCCCATACCCTTCTACCCAGCCTGTCATCCTTATGCCCTGCATACTGTCTCCATAATTCAATGCATTATGTCCAAATACAATAAGTATATTCGTTCCACCTCCCTCTGGCACTGTCAACCCACTTATATTACTGAATACCACCACCATCCCAGATGGTTCTGCTACATTGCTTGATACTAACACATCTGTCCCTTCATACGTACCGGCTGTGCCTAAATCAAGATATACCCTCAAATTCGTTATGTCTGTGTCTGTGATTGTGCCATTAGTACTATACAAACTCAACCTTATCCTTGTTATCACTTTGTCTTCGCCATTCCCTGTG
>QMZU01000067.1 GCA_003663345.1 Candidatus Aenigmatarchaeota archaeon
ATTAATACCAGGATTTCCTGGCTATTAAATTTTTTGACATATTCTCTGGAGCCTAGCAACCTGTGAACTTGAGAGCAAACCCTTATCAACAACGGTCTCTAAAGTCTCAAGAGCCTTGTCAATATTCCGTTGTCCCCTCTTAAGAGCCTCATTAATAGACGACATTGACAACCCAGTTATTCTATTGATTTCACTCTTACTGACCCCTCTTGAGAAGAGTTCTAATACCTTTATCTGATTCCTTGTTAGAACGCACATACCTCCAATGAAGAAGAAATTATTAATTAAAAGTTTCGTTTGTACAAAAATCGTTAAACAATTTCTTAAGGTCTAGAGCTGCTAAAGAAATAGAGTAAAGAAACGTGAGACGCATACTAGCGAAGCCATCTCATCTCCCAATCATCCATAGCATCCGCTTCAACCTTTCAATCTTATCTTCTTTGATTAGGCTGAGAACGTCCTGGAGGCGCCGTTTAGCCTCCTCCAGACTCTCAGACTCGTTCACTTCGCTTAGGCAGAGTTCCGCGCAGTCCTCAAAACCACGCCGGTAACTCTCCCGATCCACCCCCTCAACCACCTCCCAAAACTACAGAAGTGCGTGGAGCCACCGTTTTTAGGCGTTGTTTCACACCTAATATTTAAGCCGTCTGGGCAATTTGGGGGGAGGGAGGGGGTCAATCCGTTAACCGACATTTTTATTTGAAAAGAATTCATACATTTCTTTGGTGTTAGTTCTTGCAAGACAGAACTCAAAGTAACGAGGAATCAAGAGCTTGGCAAATCCTAGAAAAAATAGGTCCACTATCATTAATAGCTCTATGCATCCCTATAGCTATTCAGATAGCGACCCAACCAATAAGTTGGGGGACAGGGATTTCAATAACCATAATTTTAATAGCCATGATCATGGGTTATTTCTTAGACAAACGAAGGATAGAACTTTCGACTAAGCTGAAAGAACATATGGCGTGGGTCGAAGGAAATAAACCATTACTTATAGCTTCAGCTGAACAAGGTCTAAAACGGAATGCTAGATTAAGCGCCTTCGAAGTAGTAATAAAGATTTTACAACAAGAAATTTCTAAAGGAGATTGGACTGACGAACAAAAAAGAGCTCTTTCAGCATTTCTCGGAAAAGTAGAGGCTATAAAAGAAGCAACACTATTCACTTGACAATCTTCAAAGCTACTCTGTGTATCTATGACTCGCGCTACCCAACATCACCAGTCACCCCACACTTCCCGACCCCTCCACTCCAACCCCTCCTTCTCTTTTTTCCTTGTATTTCAGCGGTTTCAGCCGCGTTTGTCTCGTGG
Source organism: Candidatus Aenigmatarchaeota archaeon (assembly GCA_003663345.1). Taxonomy (GTDB): domain Archaea; phylum Aenigmatarchaeota; class Aenigmatarchaeia; order PWEA01; family B50-G16; genus B50-G16. The sequence goes on from QMZU01000067.1 coordinate 1,317, forward strand.
AGCCGCCCTTCGCGCAGGATCGGCGATGGGTGGGGTCGGGAAGGCGTTGTTTGTGTTCTGCTTCTTCTTTTTGTGGAGAATGAAGGTGTAGAAGTTGCGGTTGCATAGTTCGTAGACGTGCATTTCTAGAGTGTAGCCGTGTTCTAATGCGTAGCGTTTCTCTTCTTCTCCAGTTCGACGAGTTATCCAGACGCTTTTTGGGGTCAGTTCAGAGTCTATGTATGCCTTGAAGCTAATAACTCGTTTGTTGGTGTGGTCTATGAAATCTGGTAAAGGTGAGTTTCCTCCATGATACTCCCAGTCTGGATGTCTTTTATGGTAGGCTCGTTCTGCAGCATATCCAAGCTCAGCCCGCTTAATACGTCTAATTATCTGACCAACCCGAGTAGGTGTAATACCATGCTTTGCAGCTATGGTGTCCGTTGTCTCGTTAGGGTTGAGGCTGAGAAGGAAGATTTCACGGTCACGTTCAGCTATTCTAGGGGAACTCCGTTTCAGTTTTAGTTCATCAACAATCTCGTTGAGGAACTCTGGGTCATGCCAAGACTTAAGGGGTATAGGTTTCCAGTCGTCTTCAATCTCATATTCTTCCCGTTCAGAAGATTGAGTTTCAATTATCTCTAAAACCTCTCCTAGAGATTTCTCGTTTACTAGGTTGTTCGTTACGACACCTTTGATTCCGCTTGAAGGGTTCGCAAACACTGCATGCCCCAAGTAACTCTCATCTTTCATGCGTAGATCATTGATGTGTTCGAGGTAGTGTAGGCCTTCTTTGCCGATGTAGAACGCCAGGAAGTCGTGGTCGTATTTTCCGGCTGGAGGGTTCCGGACAACGAGAAGGTTGAAGTTCGTCCTTATCAGCGGGTTTGAAGCGTGGAACCGGTGGAGCCCCGTCACAGTCACAACAAGCCCGTTGTCCAAACCGGTGTCTTCCATGCATTTATGCCGAATCCTCGTGAAGACCTTAACCGTCTCCTTGTTGAGTTTCTCGAGGGTTGCGTCGTCATCGTAGAGTAGGATCACCGGCTTGGGAGGATACTCCACTTTTAATAGGGCCTCAAGATCTCCCCTGGCCATGTAGGCCTTCACGTCGTCTCGGCCGTACTTCTCAACAGCCTTCAAGACTAGCCACTTGAAAAACTCCGTCTTGCCGGTTCCAGGACCCCCATAAACTATGAGCTGCCTTTGAATCCAGTGATTCTTCCCATCATCAAACGTTTTAAAAATCCGTTTCTTGGAAGGGAAAAGACGGCGGAGAAACTCGTGGGTTCGGTTCTCTAAGGGTTCCTCTTCATGTTTGAAGCTAGGCAACTCGAGGAAGGGAACGTTAGGCTTTAAGCCTATCAAGTCGTCTAGCCAACTCACCGTTTCCGTCCTCCCTTCTTCTCAGTCTCTTTCTTAGCGGCTGCTCTGGCGCTACTGCTCCATCCCATGTGGAAGAACGCTGCACTGACGTCTTCTCCGTGAAGCGTCTTAATCTCTTCTCTTGCGTAGATTATTCCTAGAAGCTTCTCGAACGGCTTCTTCAACCGGCCGTTTCTTATTCTAAACGTGATTGGGTGGGTGCTCAACAGAAACGTGTTGGGCGCAGCAATATAGTCGATGTGAGGCTTCTCGCTAGCCTGCCGCCTCAACATCTCCGCTAAGTTCGATATTTCAACTTTCAGGCTGACCGGTTTGCTCATGTTTATCAGCCTCCTTCTCCTTCAATCCGATAGCCTTGAGAAGCTTATCCACATACTGCTCAGCCATTTTGCTGCCTTCCTCTATGGCTTCCTTCTTCGCTTCAGCCTTCACGCGGTAAAGGTCCTTCTTAGTCTTCTCATACGCTTCCGCGAGGCTCTTCACCTCGAGAAGCCCTACTTGCCATTCTTCCACACTCTTCTCGTGAAGCGGAGCCACCTTAATGGCTATCCGATCCTCATTCTCGAGGACGTCATCATACAAGATGAACCGGTCGTTGCTGCCTTCAATATTGAACCACCAAGCCGGATCATCCTTCTCGTTCCCTACAAGAGTAACCTCCCGTTTCCGTCCACGCAGAAAGTCTCTCCAGCCCTGCATCGTCCAAAACCTGTTCTCATCCTGGATAACCTCGATCATTTCTAGGCGTTTAGTAGGCTGCTCAGTGTTCACTATCCTTGACAAGTACCAGATGATAGGCTTCGGCCGGACCAAGTACAAGCCGAAGATCCACGCCAGCACGAAGATGGGTATGAAGGTGTAGGCTGCCTCGAGGAGGGCGTAGTAGTACACGACGTAGAAAGCTCCGAACGCCCCGAGGATTATCAGCAAAGTTGGGAGGATCGCGATGATCCACCGGGGCATCTCCGGCACATACTTAACCCGGTTGATGGTGGCCTTCGCAACCGCGAACGCGAAGAGGCAGACAAGCGTGGTTCCAGCCATGTACGCCATCCTGTCCAAGAAGAGGGTTCCCAACGTGTAGCGTGGAGCCGGAAGAAACGCCTTCCAAGTTTCGTGTTTGAACCGGAAGAGGACGCGTCCGTTCAGGCGTATCTCCGCCTCTCTCAACCGCAGCGAAGTCGGCAGCTCCACCTCAACCTTGCTGAAGGATCCTCCGATCACGTGGATGGGCACCTTCACAGCTCTTTCGTCGTACGGAACCAGAATCGAGACCGTCCGCGTGGTATTACCCTCCTTTATTGTCCTCGTCTCATTCCTAACCAGGTAAGTGACAACTTCGAGAGTTACGTCTCGGGTGCTGAACGAGAAAGCGTATAAGGTGAAGGTGTTACTGTGAAGAGTTGAATACTTAGTGAGAGGAAGTTCTTGATACTGAGGATGATAGTAGGTTGCGAAGAAGAGGACGCCTTCACCCACAAAGCCGCGGTAGAACCCTCCGCGGGGAGGTGTAAGATCCTCCGGCAATTCAAAGCGGATGTTCAGGTAGTCAAGCGTGAACGATATGGCTCCAATCACCACGAAGAACAGAATCAGATATAGGAGTTTACGCGGCACAGTCACCGCCTTATCACCTGCCATTTTCCGTCTGGCGCCATCAACGTGAAGTCTTCAATGCATGACCGGCAGATGGGGACCTTTCGCTCATGCGGATTATACAAGACGAGGAGATGCGTAGCCCTGTTACGCGTGACGGGTCCACACAAGCGACATCGATTACCCACTTAAAACCACCCCGCCCACCTCAAAACGAAGTAGACTGCGAGGCCCATCGAAGCGACAGCCGCGATGTAGAAGCCCGTCTTAGCCTTGTGTTCCACGGCCTTCTGAACCGCGACCTTCGCGCCTTTCTTAGCCATCTCATACATGACGATGGCTATGACTACGCTTAGGAACCACGGAATCTTA
>QMZU01000068.1 GCA_003663345.1 Candidatus Aenigmatarchaeota archaeon
ATTTAAGGGTTGCGTGATTTGAAAGGAGTGGTAACCATATTGAAAATATATTTCCGAGAAGAGAAAAGTATAAAAATCACACCCTCCTGTAGGGTTCTATTCTCGAGATTTCACCATTCTCAAGGATTATCCTCACCACAATCCTGTCCTTTACATTACCGGCAACGTTGAAGTCCCTCTCGCACTTGCCACAGATTATATCCGATTCCACTTCCACGTACCAGCCGCTATCAGCCATCAGAGCACCGCAGTAAGGGCATTCTATCACAGCAAGATCAAAGAAAACCTCCTCGATTCAGATCACCCCCTTATCCCTTAATATATCCAGTATTGAAAACACCACCTGTTTACTCTCCGGTATGTTGTAATGTCCAATATTCAGGACAAAATCAAAGGGTTCCAGATCCTTCTCAAGCTCTATTCCATACAACTTTTTATACAGTTCCTTGTTGTGCTCATCTCTCTCCTCTATTATTTTCAAAGCCTCCTTTTCGGTTATCTTATCCCTGAGAGCCATCCTCCTGGCCCTTTCATTCTTCGGAACCTTTAACCAGAAGTTTATCGCAGGTCCGCTATAGATCCAGGGAAGGGTCCAGGATGTGAAAACCCCTTTACGGGTAGATGCTAACTCCAACATCTTCCTGTCAAGTATTTTATCGAATTCCAGGTCTTCTTTTCGCCTTTTGAGGAACTCTACTCCCTCCTTTGTATCCCACCACTCTTCGCCGGAAGGATTATATCCCTCTTCTCTGGCAATTTCAAGAAGCACCTCACCACCGCAGTGAAACTCCAGACCGTATCTCTTTGCCACGGCCCTGGCAAGTGTGGTTTTTCCAACAGCAGCCATACCACTGAACACTATAATCATAAGAATTCTCTTGATTTCCTATCTTTTATAGGTTTGGAGGAATTTTGAAACATTAGGATATCATGATGTTCGAAAAATTTAAATATTAGGATACTGAAATATCCTAATATGGAAATAACAGAGTTCAATCCTTGGTGGGAGACAGGGGCTATCGATAAAGAGATATCCTCATTGAAAAGAAGAGAATTATTCAAAGAGTTAAAAAAGAATCTGCAGAAAAGACAGATGGATGTCATAATAGGATTGAGAAGGGTTGGTAAAACGGTTATGATGCACCATCTCATAGAACATCTTTTAACCTCTGGTGTAAAACCCGAAGAGATTCTCTATTTTTCCTTTGATGTGGAGAAGAGAGAAATCGATAGGATAATAAAAGAGTATGAGGAGAAGGTTTTGAAGGAGAGAATAAGAAACAAGAGGGTATATCTCTTTTTTGATGAGGTTCAAAAACTCGAGGATTGGGAGAACAAAGTGAAGGTTCTTTATGATTTGAATCCCAAGGCAAAGATAATTCTTTCAGGTTCCTCTTCACTGAACCTCATGAAACAAGGGAGAGAAAGTCTGGCAGGAAGGGCCAGGTTTCACCATCTGAACCCCCTTTCTTTCAGAGAGTTTCTGATTTTGAAGGATGAGAAGGTACCGGAAGAGGAAAGATTTTACATACATAGAAAGAGACTCGAACTTTTGATAAACCAGTTCATTCCCAGAGGGTTTCCGGAAACGATAGAGATGAAGGAGAAGGAGATAGACGAATACGTGAAGGAGCTTGTGGTGGAGAGAATAATTTACAGGGATATCCCTGAGAGTTTCCGGGTAGAAGATGTTGAGATAGTTAAGGTTCTTGCGGACTATATATTCGAAAATCCGGGTGTTATACTGAACATCGATGCCCTCTCAAAGGATCTTGGAAGGCATAAAAAAACCGTAAGAAATGCACTCAATTATCTGGAGATTTCGTTCCTTATAAAGAGGGTGAGCAATCTGAGGGGGAGTTTTCTGGCTGCAAGTAGAAAGAACAGAAAAGCCTATCCTTTACACTCCTCTCTGGTTATGTCGAAGGATGAGGACAGGATTCTGGAAGCCTTGGTGAGGAGCGAGATTGAGGCTAGATATTACTGGAGAAAGGATAAGAAGGAAGTGGATTTCATTCTGAAGGATAATGAAAAGATTGTTCCTGTTGAGGTGAAGAACAAGGAGAGAATTGATAGACGTGATATTGGACCACTTCTCAAATTCTCTTCTCTATTTGGTATTGATAGAGGATATATTGTTTACAGGGGCGATGAGGAAGAAATCCTTCATATGGATAATAACAGAGTAAAGGTGGTGCCTCTGACACGATTTCTGCTTTTTGAAAAAAATAAACTGAAATAACTTTTATAAGGAAATTCTCACAAAAATGAAGTATGAATAAGAGAATCCTGATAGGTCTGGTGCTGATAGTGATACTGGCTGCGGTTTACTTCATGCTGCCCCAGATATGCTCTGCTGTGAGCATACCTCTTCTATGCTGAGGTGATGGGGCAGGTATATAAATCTTTCAATTCAATTATTCAAGGGTGGTTTTTTGATTATTGTGCTGGAAAATGTTGCTGCTTGTGTGAGGTGCGGTTCGACCAATACTACATTTGAGATGGTTATTCCGAGCCGTGACCCGAGCAAACTCCGTGGAAAGAACGAGGACCAGATGGTGGAGATACGCTGCAGAGAGTGTGGAAAGATAAACAGAACATTTGTTAAGGTTCAGATAAAGTGAAAGGTTACCCCGATTTTATCTCTTGAAAGAAGGTATAATACCTCTTAACACTCCTTTCTTCCACAAGGCTACAAGTAATATGATAATCACTCCAAGAATTACCAATCCTAAATGCACTGGTGCGAGTATTTGGAAGCCTGTTGGGGTTCTTTCCTCTTTGAGAGTCGAGCATGGTTGTGTCTCCAGTGGTTTGTTCAGATCAGTCCCACAGTTGTTTACATCCTCACAGGTTCTGGTCTGCAATCCATTTGTACACTCTGACCATTCGGAGCATATCCATCTCTCCTCACATGTTCCGCTGACCTTTTCTACAGTCTCTTCAGAACCCTCCTCATTTGTGGTTTCCTGCTGGGTTGTGCTCACACCTCCTCCAGTGGAGCCTCCACCACCGGACGGGGCTGTGCCTCCTCCTCCACCGCCGGAGCTTCCGGAACCTCCTGATACTGGTGGACTCTCACCGGTTTCTCCTGAAGCACTCAGATCCAGTTCTGTGACACAACCGTTACAGAAGTATTTGGTCTGACCTGTATCAACACCATTCACGAAGAATCTGATCTCCTTTCCTGACCTGTCATTATCAGGGTCATCCACATAAAAAACCGGGTCATAACCATACTTCCCATCCTTCACACTCGTGCTTGCGACCTCCACACCATCTATCTTGGCCACAACGCTCATCCCATCAGGGGCTGGAGCACCGTTCCAGGTAACGGTTCCGTAAAACGCGTGAGGTATGCCTGGTATCGCATAAGAGGTCGGCACCAACAAAACCATTACTATCCATATCAAATGGGCTGGATGCAGTTTTCTCATATTATCATCACCAATTAATAGTAATTTTAAATATATAAACTTATCGGGAAAATTAAAAAACAATCAAACATTAAGGTATCACTCCACCCCCAGTCCATTTACACTTAAAATCGCTGTTCCAAATACATGTGGTTGCTGGTGAATACAAGTCATCCACATCCATCTCTATCCAGTACCCTCTGCCAGCGTACATTCTGTCAATCATATTATGTATTCCGACCGGGCAGGCATTCAACCCTAACCAATATGCATTATGGTCACCACAATTTATGTAACTCCATAGAGAGCTCCATTTTGGATAGCCCTCTTGGGTGTCTATTAGCGAACTCAGTGCACAATACACTTTATCTCCATATACATATTTTCCTGGGAACCAGTTAAAGCCAGGTTCGCAAGTAGGCTCATAATCAACCCATCTGTAGAGTTCCCAACTTGTGCCATAGTATCCTATAAGGTTCCATCCCTTGACAAGGTTTCTGCTCGGTGGTGTTGTTACAGGGCTGAACAGACTTCCACCGATTGTCAGAATCTCTACGGCACATAGTTCATTATGGTCATCATCATTCAGAGTGTCGAATCCGTCGAAGTCGTGGTTCTCTTCCACACATTCCATATCTTCCCCGGTTTCAAGAACCCAGTAACCCCATCCAGGTGTTATACTCTTTATGTTCTTGGGGCCGTCCGGTGTCCAGAGGCACCAGTCCCCTTCGGTTTCTTCACAAATTCTATGTTCTGGATCATATGTCCAGACCACTGTAACCCCAGGAGTATCACCGAATACCACATCCGGATTGTCATTCAGCAGTACGAATGGCACTGATATCAGGTTCCATTTTCTATAAAGAGGTATGTCGAATTTTGTGCCCTCTACTTTGAAGAATTCAATATCTTTCACCTCTCCTTTGTTTTGTAGTTTATCAATACAATAATATTCAAGTTTATGTTCGGTTTCTTCTCCAAAGTAGAATGTTCTTTTCTCGCTTATGCAGCAATACCCGTCATCATTTTTGCTACCATCAACTTTATTACAATATTCATCTGTTGCATCCTGACCATCAAGTTCTATCTTGAAACAGGCCTGGCTGTGGTCCACAGGATGCGGTCCCTGGTCTATGCACTTCAGGGTTATTGGTGTGAGCAGCGTTACCTGCCAACACTCGAGCTTTCCATCTGGACTTTCGTCGTTCCAGCATCTTTCATTGGCTTCTGG
>QMZU01000069.1 GCA_003663345.1 Candidatus Aenigmatarchaeota archaeon
GATCATCAGATTATAAGGTACCTTTTTCAAAAAACGGCAAAAGCTGCGGAAATATTGGGTATCGATGGTGAATTCAGGACAAAGCTTCTTAGAACTTGCCGGAGAATCGCTCCTAATCAGATAGGAAGATGGGGGCAGCTGCAAGAATGGCTTGAGGACAAGGACAACCCACGAGATCGCCACAGGCATGTTTCCCACCTTTGGGCAGTATTCCCAGGAGAAGAAATTACGCCCCAAAGGGCGGAGCTTTTTGCCGCAGCCCGCAGGTCATTGCTTGCAAGAGGTGATGGAGGCACAGGCTGGAGCAAAGCCTGGAAGGTCAACCTTTGGGCAAGGTTTTTGGATGGTGATCACGCCTATAAGCTTCTTGCTGACCTTATTCGACGAAGCACCTTTCCCAACATGTTCGATTCCCACCCTCCTTTTCAAATAGATGGAAATTTCGGGGGTACCTCTGGCATATGCCAAATGCTGCTTCAGAGCTATGGAGGCACGATCCGCCTTCTCCCTGCTTTACCCAAAGCTTGGCGTAACGGCTGCTTCCGTGGCTTAAGGGCCCGAGGCGGATTGGAAGTGAGCTGCTCATGGAGCGAAGGCAAAGCTAAATGGGCAGAACTGAAGGCTGAAGCAAGTGGAGTAGTCGTTGTTAAAGCGCCACCCGGCCAAGTTATAAAGTCGATCAAAGTTGGGGAAAGAGAAATCCCCTTCGAGCGGCTGGAGAAATCAACAAAGCTCAAACAAGAGATCAAGCTGAGATACGAAAAGGGGAAAGTTTATCTGATAAACTTCTAACTACTCAAAAAGGAACCTTTGTAATGCTCAATCGAGGATGGGCCCAAAGCTTAGAGCTCCGGCACTTCGATCCAAGTTCCCTGCTTTGAAGCTTTTTTCCAAGAAATAGCTGCAGAAACAATCCAAGCTGCCTCTTCAAGGGAGAGAATTGGGCGACCTCTACCTTCAATCGCTTCAAGCCACGCCTTTACTTCGAGCGAAAGAGGCTCTTGGCCCTTATCCAAAGGAAAGGTTCTTGGGCCACCGTCACAGAGAAGCACAAGGTTGTTCTGCGGTCCGATTGATCTTATTATCCCTTTCGTCCCCACCACTTCTATCTCGGCCCAACCCACCTTCCATTTGCCCACCGTGAAATGGATCTCCAAAGTAGCTATCCTGTCGTCTTCCAGAATCGCTATCCCCCGAATCAAATCGGGCATATCATCGTAGGGAGCAAGGTGCCTTCTAGCGGCGCCGGTTATCTTCTTTATTCTCTTGCCTGTAAGAGCCAGTACCCCGTCAATGGCATACCAGCCAAGCCAATCGAAAGCGTCACCCTCCTTAGGGTCTGTATACCACCAATTCCTATTCCAATTTGCGAAGCAGCCGTGTTGGTGAGCTACCCTAACGCTTAGTACTTCTCCGACATAGCCTTCCTTAATCAATCGAAGAGCAGTTCTTATCACATAGGAAGATCGAGCTGTTTGACCGGCGGCACAAACAAGCCCCGAGCGCTTTCGAGCCTTTAAAATCGAAGCCATATCTTCAAGTGTTATGGCAACAGGCTTTGCTACGTATACGCTTTTGCATCGATTCAAAAGATCTACCACCACCTTTGTCATTCGTGTGTTTCTTGTGCATACAAAGCACGCATCAGCGTCGGCGCAAACTGCATCGAGACTATGAACAAGTCTAAGATTGAACCTGTTGCAGTATGCCTGTTGATTCATGCCTATTTGGCTTGAAATTTCAGATTCTCTTCTCCAAAGATCGCATGCCAGGATCAACTTTGCTCCCGCCCTTCGTGCAGCCTGCGCGAACGCCATGGGCCAATAGGCGCTGTCCAAACCTACAACGGCAAGTTTCATTTCTCCCCTCCTCTATACATCGCAAACCCAAACTCCGTAGCGCAAAGCAGCCAGCTTATCGGGCCAAGTCGGTATGAACTCTTGAGCAACGTAACCTCGGAATCCGGTCTCAACAACCGCCTTCATAATTCCCCTGTAATTCAGTTCTTGACTATCGTCGGGTTCTCCTCTTCCGGGCACCCCTGCAACATGGTAATGAGCTATGTAGTCTTTGTATTGGCGAATTCGACGAATAACATCGCCATGCATAATCTGAACGTGGTAAATGTCAAAAAGGAGCTTCATTCGCGGAGAGTCCACCTTTTTGATCATATCGATGCAAAGCTCAATATCATCTCCAAAATAGCCGGGATGCCCCTTCATGGGATGGGAGCTGTCTCTTGTATTAAGGTGCTCCAAACAAAGGTTAACCCCTTTCTTCTCTGCGTATCCAATTATCTTCTTCCAGCATTCTATGCAGTTGTTTATAGCTTGTTTGTCTGAAATACCTTTCTTTCTCATTCCCGTGAAGGTTATTACGTTAGGACTGCCGAATCTTACAGCCACGTCGATAGCCTCCCTGAGTTTATCGAGAACGAACTTATGGTCTGCCTTATCCAAAGGCCCGACCTTGAAGCCATGGCTGTCTACCAGCGATATGGCCATACCTTTCTGCTTTACAAGGGGATAGTACTTTCTGCTTATGCCTTCTACCGCCGCCATTCCCATCTCGGCGCAAGCCTGTATAAGCTTGGGAACAGGCATCGGCTGGAAACACCAGCCCATTACGGAGTGCTTTATCCTTCCGTGCCGAACGCGGTAATTTTCAGGCGGAACCTCACCTCCGCTCGAAACGCAACCCGAGGCGGCTGCCAAATAGGAACCCGTACAGGCAGCAAAAGCTCTGGCAAGGAAAGTTCGGCGGGGCGTTCCTTTTTGTCCGCGTAAGGCTCTGCATCTTTGTTTGAATCCCATCCTTTCCTCCTCCCGTTCTCAACGCTACAGGATATTTCAGTCTATCATTCAAACCCCAATGAGCTGAAATAGCAACAGGGGTTCTTTCCCCTCTTAAACCGAGGTGAGCAAGTGAAGCCGGACCGTCTGTTTTTATTATGCATTCTGAAAGAAATCTAAGGCCTTGCTTTTTTACGTTCCGGATAAGCAAAATAAGTAAGGAAAAAGGGAATTTCTTCCTTTCTTCTCTGAAAGGCTTCCTGCATCTGTTTGAACCGAGATTTTCAGAGCCAAGATTTTAAGAGGTAAGGAAATGAAAGACGAAAAGAAAGGAAAGTATGCAGAACCTAAAGAAAGGAATGTCCTCCCTGTTTTTGATTGCCTATTTCTTACTTTTTTCCTTTTTGCTTTTTCTCTTCCGGCCTCAGGAAAGGAGAAACTGAATTTCCTCTTTATCCTTGTCGACGATCTGGGATACATGGATGTGGGAGCCAACAATCCGAAAACCTTTTATGAAACACCCAACATCGATCGAATCGCCAGGGAAGGAATGCGCTTTACCGACGGCTATGCCGCCAATCCTGTCTGCAGCCCTACCCGCTACAGCATTATGACCGGAAAATATCCGACGAGGGTCGGAGCCACAAATTGGTTCTCAGGGAAACGCTCCGGAAGGTTCCTTCCTGCAGAGCTTAATGATGTAATGCCGCTTAGCGAGATTACGATTGCAGAGGCGTTGAAGGCACACGGTTATAAAACGGCCTTTGTAGGGAAATGGCATCTCGGGCCGAATGAGCGGTATTGGCCGGAGGCCCAAGGGTTCGACATAAACATAGGCGGCTGGAGCCGCGGTTCCCCCTCGGGAAGGGGTTATTTTTCCCCGTATGGAAACCCCCGTCTCCCAGATGGTCCCCCAGGGGAGCATCTCCCGGTAAGGTTGACAAACGAAGCCATAAAAATAATGCGCAAGTTCAAGGAAAAACCTTTCCTTCTCTACATGGCCTTCTACTCTGTACACACTCCACTTCAAGCACCGAAAAATTTGGTCGAAAAGTACCGCGAAAAGGCTGAAAAGCTTCCTGATCGAGGAGCACCGCAGTTCGCAGAAGAAGAACAGGTTTGGCCTGTAAAGAGGAAGCGTCTTGTAAGAATTCGCCAGTGCCATCCCGTTTATGCGGCCATGGTGGAAGCAATGGATTCTCAGGTCGGACGTTTACTAAAGGAACTGCGCAAACTCGGTATCGAAGATCGGACAGTGGTGTTCTTTATGTCTGATAACGGAGGCTTGAGTACCTCAGAAGGACACCCAACCTCAAACTTGCCTTTGCGAGGAGGAAAGGGATGGGTCTACGAGGGCGGGATAAGGGAACCTTTTCTTATTTGGTGGCCCGGTGTGACGAAACCGGGAAGTGTATGCAGCGTACCGGTTATAAGTACAGATTTTTACCCCACTATTCTGGAAATGGCCGGACTTCCTCCAATGCCCCAACAGGCCAAGGACGGAGTTAGTTTGGTTCCTTTGCTGAAAGGAACAGGAGAAATTCCAAGAAGACCGTTGTTTTGGCACTATCCGCACTACAGCAATCAAGGAGGCTTCCCCGGAGGAGCAGTGCGGTTGGGGGATTGGAAACTCATAGAAAGGTATGAGGATGGCCGTGTGCACCTATACAACCTGAAAGACGACGTAGGCGAGAGGATCGACCTCAAAGAAAAGTATCCCGCAAAAGTGAAGGAACTCCGTTCCATTCTGCATAGTTGGTACAGAAAAGTAGGAGCGAAATTCCTTCGAGCAAAGCGGGGAGGTCCAAAACCCTGGCGGCCTGA
>QMZU01000070.1 GCA_003663345.1 Candidatus Aenigmatarchaeota archaeon
GAGATAGAACCTGAGTACATCCCTTCCGTACCTCTCTATCACCTCTTCCGGTGTCACAACATTCCCTTTTGATTTTGACATCTTGTTCCCGTGAGCATCAAGGACAAACCCGTGGTAAACCACGTTTTCGAACGGTCTTCTGTTGAAGGTCAGTACACTCATTATCATCTGGCTGTTCCACCACCCCCTTATCTGGTCCGGTCCCTCTATGTTCAGGTCTGCGGGCCAGAGTCTTTTGAACAATTCCCTGTTTTTTGGATATCCAAGACTTGCCCACGATGCCAACCCAGAATCGAACCAAACGTCCATAACATCCTTTACCCTTCTCATGAGTCCACCGCACTTGCACTTCAGGGTCACCTCATCTATATAGGGTCTGTGCAGGTCCTTCGGTTTCTCCGGCAACTCTTCCGCAGAACCGATGACCTTTATCTCACCGCAGCTCTCACACTCCCAGATTGGAAGGGGTATGCCCCAGTACCTTTGTCTCGAAACCGGCCAGTCGCCAAGAGAGTTCAGCCAGTTGTGGAACCTCTGTTTTGCAAATTCCGGAACCCAGTTGACCTTCTGGTTCTCCTCAATCAGTTTGTCCCTTATCTTCGTAATGCCAAGGAACCACTGCTCAACGGATATGAGAAGCAATGGGGAGTCGCACCTCCAGCAGTGTGGATAATCGTGGAAGAGCTCACCGCTGTGGAAGAGCAGACCTTTTTCATTCAGTTCATTTATTATCTCCTTGTCTGCTGCCTTGACGAACTTTCCACTGTACTTTCCAACACTCTCATCAAAAGTACCATTTATTCTAACAGGTGAAACCACAGGAAGACCATTCTCCCTACCGACCTGGTAATCCTCCTTACCGTGTCCCGGAGCGGTGTGTACAAGTCCTGTTCCCTCATCGGTTGAGACGAACCTCTCTGACATCACGACCCTGAAGCCGTTGTTGAGGTCCTTCTGGAAATCAAACTCCAGAACCGGTTCATACCTCAAACCTTCGAGCTTCTTTCCCTCGAACCTCTCAATGACCTCATAATCCTCGATACCGCCAAGTTCCATTACCTCCTCCACCCTCTCCTCAGCAAGTATGTAATACTCATCACCGACCCTGACCTTCACGTAATACTTCTTCGGGTGAGCCATCACCCCTGTATTGGCCGGGAGGGTCCAGGGTGTTGTGGTGAATATAAGAAGATACTCCTTATCCTTGATACGGAATTTAACGTATACAGATGGGTCCTTCACTTTTTCATACTCTATCTCATTATAAGCGACGGCCGTCTCGCATCTCGGGCAGACATGTACCGGATACAATCCCCTGTAAAGGAAACCCTTTCTGTAGGCCTCCTTGAAGGTTGCCCAGCCACCCTGAATGTAATTGTTATCAAGAGTCAGATACGGATTATCCCAGTCCATCCAGACTCCAAGGTTTGCAAACTCTTTATTCATGACATCTATGTATTTGGTGGCGAACTTTCTGCACTCCTTCACGAACCTCTCAACACCGAATTTTTCAATATCATTCTTTCTCATCAAACCCAGTTCCTTTTCAACTTTATTTTCTATCGGTAGGCCGTGTGTATCATAACCCGGCTGGTCCCATACATCCCTGCCTTTCATCCGGAAGAACCTCAGATAGAGGTCTTTGAGAATCTTGTTCCACGCCGTGCCCATGTGTATTGAGCCGGTGGCATAGGGCGGGCCATCCACGAAGTAGAACTTCTTCTTTCCTCTATTCTTCTCCTTCGCCTTCTCGTAAATCCTTCTCTTCCTCCAGAGTTCAAATATACGCTTTTCCGATTCCATAGAACCACCTTAAGAGAATCTTCCCTATAATATTTAAATCGTTTGGAGAATCAGCAACCAATCCGGTGTTCACCGCTCATACCTAAGGTTTTATGCCAAATATATTTAAAACTTGATAGCGAATTAAATAAAAAACTCTGCAGTGTTGTGAATGAAGGGGCATCTTATTCTGAGAAAAGAGGTGTAATCCTTGGAGTGTGAGATATGCGGTTCTTCACCTGCCAGAAGGAGGGCTGAAATAGAAGGGGTTGAACTGATCGTCTGTGATGAGTGTGTATCGCTCGGGACAGAGATAAAGGAGCCGAAGGTGACCCAGAAGGGAAGGAAGGAGGTACCGGAGATAGAGGAGAGCATAACACCCGAATACCCCTCCAGGATAAGAATCGCTCGTGAATCTTTGGGTCTGACACGCGAAGAGCTCGCCCGAAGAATCCATGAGAAGGAGAGCGTCATCTCAAGGCTGGAGAGCGGTTCAATGATGCCACCACTATCTCTGGCAAGGAAGCTTGAGAAGGAGCTCAGGATAATACTGGTGCTGAAGGAGGAGAAGAGCGAGGTCCATATACCGGAGAAGCCGAAACCCAGGATAACCATAGGCGACGTGGTTGAGGTCAGGTAGACCTTATCCTGAGGTAAAAGAGCATGGTGAAGAAGGAGAAGAGCGGAGATATCAGGGTTGAGTATATCATGAATATAGCCAATAGCCATTGAGTGAGATTTTTGAAAAAGACCGAAATGATAGCGAGTATTATCAGCGGAGGCGATATCAGGAACAGAGAGAGAAGAAGGATGAAGAGATAGAATTTCAGAACCTCCCACACGTTCTTCCTTACAATCCTGTAGCTGAGAGCGAGGGATTCGGCAGCGCTTTTCTTATCCACCACAACGCCATACATGTAAAATGAGAGGAAGAAGAGACTCAGAAAGATGTAAACGAAACCCAGGATAATGAAGAGAAGCGCCACCAGAGAGGAGACCATACCCAGAACAACTCCCATTATGATTATCAGGATGAATCCTCCTACCACCACAAGGCTCAGAAGTATACTTGCACCCACATAGCTCAGAGCCCTTTTCCTTATGGTTTTCCAGAACGTATTCATATCTGTTCTTTTTCTTGTTGCCTCGTAAAACATTCCCAAGAGACCACATCCAACCAGAATCGAGAAGACCACGAATACTGGAAGAAGTGCCCAGAAGAACAGTTCATATCCGTACTGCGGAAGAACCTGAATCACAAAATACATACAGTTGAGAATTATGTAAGGAAGAAGAACGATGGGATTCTTCTTGTAGAGTTCAAATGATTTCCTGAACATCTGAAAATAATTTACTCTGACACTCATAGAATCTCTCTCTGTCCTGAAAACTTTATCTCATCCTCCAGAACGAATCCACATTCTCTGCAGATGAAATCGTTCTCACTCCTTTCAATCCTCTCACTTCCACACTCAGGGCACCTCTCTTTCATGATAATAAATCGGTTTTCAAGGTTTTTATAATTTGGTTTCCTAAAAATTGTCATGGAATATGACATCGATGAAATCAGGAACAGAATATTCCACATGGATTTAGAAGAGGCCAGAGAATATATGAAATTACTTCCTCGCAGAGTGAAGGACGAGATATTCATGAGAGCAGCTAAGGATATCGCCAGAATTGAAAAGGAGCTGGCTGAAGAGCTGGGAATCCATCCAAGGGAGTATTACGATGTGGAACATCCTTGATTTATCGAATAATGCCAAAATACTTAACTTTTGCAACAATTCTTTTTATCATGAAATTGAACAGTTCATATACAACAAAGAATCCCAAAGAGCTGATAGTGCCCGTGCTCGGTCTGGTCAAAAATGTCACAGGTTACACCAGTATTCAGGATGAAACCCGCTACTTCAGGCTCGAGATAGATATAGAGAGTGATACACCTCCTGTGAAGAAAGTTCTCTTCAATGAACCGCTTCCAATAGAGAAAGGCGATGAAATAATGGCATACCTCTTCAAAGGTTACACCAAAAGCGGGACATACGGAAGTGCATCGCCTGTTTTCGAGGAGACAGAATTGAGGGAGGAGGAACCTGCCATAAAGATAGAGAAACTCAGGGACGGGGAGGTCGTGGCGACTTATATCAATAACGAGTTCAGGGATTTGTTCGGATAAACACCGATACCTTTATAAACCTTACCTGTTTTAAATATCCTTGTACTGTTTCTGTGCGCGATTTACTCAGAAGGTGATAGAATATGGAAAGAAAGAAGATCGTACCTGACACGTCGATTATAATAGACAGGAAACTCTCCGAGATGATAGAGAATGGAGAGCTGGATAATGTGGAGATAATCATTCCTGAGATGGTTCTTGATGAGCTTCAGGCCCAGGCAAACAGGGGTCTGGAGATAGGGTTCGAGGGGCTTGAGGAGATAAAGAAGATAAGAGCACTCTCTGAAGGGAAGAACATATCCGTGACCCACACCGGTCGCAGACCCACGATGGAGGAGATTCAACTGGCCCGGAAGGGCAGGATAGATTCCCTTATCAGGGACGTTGCGAAGGAGCTCAACGCGACCCTGTACACCGAGGATATGGTCCAGGCAGAGGTGGCTCTTGCCGAGGGACTGGATGTCGTGTACATAAAGGTGGAGGAGGAGCCGATCGAACTTATATTTGAGAAGTACTTCGACGAGAAGACGATGTCGGTGCACCTGAAGGAAGGGGCTGTGCCACTTGCGAAGAGGGGAAGTCCGGGTAAATTCAAACTGGTCA
>QMZU01000071.1 GCA_003663345.1 Candidatus Aenigmatarchaeota archaeon
GGACGTATATTACGTGGTGCCTGCTGTTGGTCATCTCTTCAGCCTTGTGGAAAAGGAAAAGAGTGGGTGGAATTATCCTGTATTCGATGTTGAATGGGTCCCGAGTTTTGAGGTGAATAAGGATGCGAGTTTTCAGAAACCGTACTTCCAAAACTTTGTGCGCCTCTCCAAGAAGGCAGAGAGATTCGTGGTTGCATGTGACTACGACACAGAAGGGTCGGTGATAGGTTACAATATCCTGAGGTTCATATGCGGGAGAAGTGACGGAGAGAGGATGAAGTTCTCCACCCTCACCATACCTGACCTGAAGGAGGCGCTCCAGAAACCCATGAAACATCTGGACTTCCCCCAGATAGAGGCCGGACTGGCAAGACACATCCTGGACTGGTTATGGGGTATAAACACCACAAGAGCCCTGACTCTGGCTATAAAGAACAGCACCAATCACTTCAAGATAATCTCAACAGGCAGGGTGCAGGGACCTGCGCTGAAGATACTCACGGACAGGGAGAAGGAGATAGAAGAATTTGAGCCAGAGCCTTACTGGGAGGTGGAGGCGCACCTCTTCAAGGGCATGGAGATAGTTGCTCTGCATGAAAATGGAAAATTCTGGGAGAAGGAAGAGGCGTTTGGTGTTAAGAAGAGGTGTGATGGAAAGGACGCCAAGGTTTTCGAGGTTAAGAGAAGAGAATACAAACAGAACCCACCACATCCGTTTGACCTCACGACCCTCCAGACAGAGGCGTATGCTGCTTTCAGGATGAGCCCAACCGTTACGCTCAGCATTGCACAGAGCCTTTACGAACGTGGTCTCATATCCTATCCAAGAACATCATCCCAGAAACTCCCGAAGAAGATAGGTTATAAAGACATAATTCAGAAGTTATCCTTACAGAAAAAATACTCCGGTTTTGCGAGGAAGTTGTTATCCAAAGAATTGAAGCCGAATGAAGGGAAGAAGAAGGATCCGGCGCACCCGGCTATATACCCTACCGGTGAGGTGCCAAAGAAGCTCAACAAATATGAGGCAAAAGTGTATGACCTGATAGTGAGGAGGTTTCTCGCAACGTTTGAAGAACCTGCTATCAGGGAATCAATTAAGGTTGTGTTTGATATAAACGGGGAGAGGTTTCTGTCAGAGGGGAAGAGGACTGTTGTGAAGAACTGGATGGAGATATATGAACCGTACGTACGCTACAAGGAACAGATCCTTCCGAACCTCGAGAAGGGAGAGGTTGTTGAAAGTAGAGGTATTGAGGTGATTGAAAAGGAAACCCAGCCACCACCCCGCTATACAGAAGCATCGATAATAAGTGAGCTCGAGAAGAGGAACCTTGGGACAAAGGCGACCAGAGCAGGGATAATACAGACACTCTATGATAGAGGTTACATAGAGGGAGAGAGTATAAGGGTTACCGACCTCGGTAGGGTGGTTGTTGAGACTCTGGAGGAGCACTGTCCGCTGATAATATCCGAGGAGATGACAAGGAAGTTCGAACAGGGGATGGAGCTCATAGAGAGGGGTGAATCGAAGAAGGATGATTTGATTGAGAGGGCCAAGAAGGAGCTTGAGAGGATTCTGAATGACTTCAGGAGGAATGAAAGGGTGATCGGCGAGAAGCTCAATGAAGCGGTAATTGAAACGAGAAGGAAGAGTGATGAGCTCGGGGTCTGCCCTGAGTGTGGCTCGAATCTGAAGATAATAAGGCTGAAGAACGGGAAGAGATTCGTGGGGTGTGAGGGCTATCCGAAATGCTCGAAATCTTATCCACTTCCAGGCACAGGGATGATAATTCCTCTCAAAGAGAGATGTAAGGAATGTGGACTACCGATGATAAAGGTCGTGAGAAAGGGTAAGAGACCCTACACCATGTGTATAGACCCGAACTGCAAGAGTAAGGAGAGCTGGGCTAAAAGAGTTTGAAACCCTTTGCTTCTTCTAATCCTTTCTCGCCGATCTGGAACTGGGTTTCAGAGCCCTCCGGAAGTGAGCGGTGCTTTCTCAGTATGGCAAGTCTTCTCCCCCTTTCCATCTTCTGAAGCTCCACCAAGCACTTTGCCCAGTATTTGGCCACATCCCTTGAGACGAGTTCAACCCCTCCATCCATATCTGAGTAGACCTGGTTTGTTATGAGAATCGGGATGTTCCTCTCCCTGCTTATCCTTGAGAGGATTGAAAGCTGCTTGGCAAGGCGCCTGTTCACCTCTCCATTCCCGTCCAGTTCGAGTCTGTAGAGCGTTACGAGTGAGTCGAGAACTATCAGACCTACATCCCCTTTCTTCACGATATCTTCGAGTTTCTCCACACACCTCTCCTGCTCCTCAAAACTCTTCGGCTCCATCACGATCATTCTCTTCAGCATCTCTTTCGGGTTCTCCGCTATCTGAGCGAATCTCTCCATACTGAGCCCGCCTTCTGTATCTATGAAGACAGCTCTTTTTCCATTCTTTATGCAGCTGATGGATGCCTGTATGCAGATATTGGTCTTCCCAGAACCGGCTGGGCCGTAGAAATTTGTGATCGATCCGTGCTCTATGCCACCGCCGAGCAGATGGTCAAGCGGTTTGCAGTTCAGGGGGAGTCTCTCTATCCTCATCTTTAAAGGTATTGATTCAAAGACTTATATCTATATACATCCGAACCTCTCAAGTGCTCTGAAGTATCTTCTGAACGGTTCGTATTCCTTCAGGTACTGGTCCTTCACCTCAAGAGCCCACATTCTCGGGGTTCTGAACCTTTTCCATGGAAAGATGCTGCTCTCCTTCGGATGGTCAGCCTCTCTGACTCTGAAACCATCCACCTCCACAAACCTTCCCTTCAAACCTTTTCCAAAGGTGGAATCAGCCACGTGCATGTATGGGAAATTTTTGAACCTCTTCAGAACACACCTCCAGTTATCCTCGAACTCGCTGCTCTCCGAGAGTTTTAAACCCATATACGCTTCTGGTGAGAATCTCATGAGCGCTTCTGATATTTTTTCAAGGTCCTTCTCCTCCAGACCCATTCTTCTCAAATCCCGGGTCAGGTTCTGATTGATTATGTTGTGGAAGACCCTGTTTATGAGGAAGTGTGGAATATCCTCCATCACCTTACAGCTATCATCCGCGAGCTCCTCTGTCTCGTCAAGCCCGATTCCAACAAGAGCACCGTTTGGCAGGTTATAGGTTCCTATATCGTTTATGCATGGCATGTTCTCTATCAGGAGTTTTATCCCGGACCTTTCTGCTCCTTTTGAAAATTTTGTTATGAATCTCCTGTTCCTTTCCATCATTTTCTCCTTTATCCTCTCCAGTTTTTCAAGTGGATATCCTCTTACAAATCTTGAAGGATGGAGGATGAAGTAGAACTCCTCTGGTGAAAAATTTTTATTGACCTTTGAGGATAGTGTAAGGCAAGCATCAAGTGTTTTTATCGATTTAATTCTGAACTCCTTTTCAAAAGAAGCGTATCCGCTTCCGGCCCATCCAACAGGAGGATGGAATACTATAACTTTACAATCATCTGAGAAGACCTTGGATATCTCATTGAACTGTTTTTTGATTGAAACCCTCAGCGTGCTCTCGTTCGTGTATATCTCTATGCCATAAGAATTGAAATTCTTTATATTTCTGCAGGCCTCCACACATCTCTTCAGGAGCTCGCCATCACCCTCCTCAGATAATCTTCCCTTGAAAACCGGTATCGATTTCATAAAAAGTATTTGTGATGGATTAATAAAATTCATACCAAGTTTTGTCTAACTAAAGGTTAATTTTCAAATTGTACAAAATTGGTTGATACTTAAAAATTTTAAACTCTAACATGCTCTTATGAAATCGTGGAGAAGCATTTTGTTTATTCTTTGTGTACTATTCTTATGTATAGTACTCATGCCAACTATAAATTTCTTTAATGTTTATTTCAAATCGTTGATGAGCTCCAATATACACTTTCAAGAAGCTTTAGAAGAAATTGAAAATGGTATAGAGGAACAGGTTGTAATAAGTATTCTCAAATGGGAAAAATCGAAAATGATAAATACTTATAAGACTCCGCTCAATTTTTTCTGCAAAACATGGTTCGAATTGATGCAACTTGCTTCAAATTCTAGAGGAATTTTTGTAACTAGATGTGGTGCATGTGGGGAGTTTACACATGCATTCATTGAACTAGCTAAAGAAAAGGGTCTAAACGTTAGAAAAATAGAAAACTGTGGGTTAGATCATACATGGGTTGAAGTATCCATTCATGACAAGTGGATTCCAATAGAAACTACCGGAGGTAAGGAAGGTTTTAATGCTTCAGGGTTTTATAATTGTAACTGGACTGAAAAATTGGCTTATATATACACCTTTAATAATTCCAGAAAGATTGACCTAACTAAAAAATATATTTGTGTTAAACATTTGGGTCATTTAATAATCTATTATGAACCATTCTCCGCGATTAAAATTTCTATGCCAAGATGCAAAGACTACGAGTTTATAACTAATTCTTCTGGAATTTTGGAAATCGACTTGGGGGCGGGGGACTATACACTAAAAGCTGAAAAACACCTACTCTTTAC
>QMZU01000072.1 GCA_003663345.1 Candidatus Aenigmatarchaeota archaeon
CTTCCAGATCAATATCAACATACTTTTTGTAGAAATCAAGTTTGAGATTCTCCTCATTGAAGAGGGGATGCTTTGAGTAAAAATCCGTTCTGTAACCCAGAGATGCAGCAGTGATTGCAATCTGTATTGTGGAGATCCCCTTCCCCTCCTTTGCATCCATTCTCTTTTCAAGTGTTTCTATCTCCACGTCCTCACCGAAGTATGAGAGGACCATTTTCAGCGCAACCGGTCCGCAGTTCCAGGGCGTTGTCTGTTTGTAAAAGGGAATATCCAGTATCATATATAGAAAGACGGTGCTAAATGTTATAAGTCTACGCAATTCTTAACTTTTAAATATTTTCAGGAGAGAATCTCTCTTATGGCCGAATTCAGGAACGAGTGGAAAGAATACGAGCTTGTGAAGCTCGGCGGTTTCTGGGCCTTCTGTGTTGGTATTGTGGAGGATAACATAGGAATCAAAAAGGTCAGGATAGCGAAGGGAAAGGTCAAGGGTAAGGTTCTGAAAGATAAGGAGAAGTTTGAGTATGAGCTGAAGGACAAGAATGATCCCATAACACAGGTTAACAGGTTGAATATAAAATCAAGGGAGGAGTGGGAAGAGATAAAGAGGCTTGTTGAGAAGTACATGAAGAAGATTGAAAAGGCGGAATGAATTTAAAATTTGTGAACAATTAATAGAATATGAGATTCGTTGAAATGGAAGAAAAATATCTTGGTGTTATTGAAGCCCGGGTTCTTGGTGTTGAATGGGATGATAACATCAATAGCGGTTTAATCATCGATGTGGACCATGAGGTTGTAAAAAGGTTGAGATTTAATAAACTCATTCCTGTGTTCAAGGATGATTTTGTGAGGGCGTATCTGGACTTGTTCGACATTCAGAAAAGAGAATCTGGAATAACCCCTGTCAGGAGAGAGCTGAAAGAGGAAGAAAATCCGTATAGACTTGAAATCCTCAACGAAAACGGTGAACCCAAATTCACGTATGTACATATGGAAAGAATAAAAAAAACTAAAGACTTATTTTGACAGTTTGTACAGAAGGAACTTCTTCTCCATCCTCTCCAGTTTTGCTCTGAAGCTGTCGATTCTGCTTCTGGTATGGGTTAGCCTGTACATGGGGCTATCAAAGTAGGGGTCTTTTTCGTTCATGATTATTCTCTTGATGGTCTGGAGGGGTTTCTCTTCCGGGAACTCCTCCCCGAGAACAAGAACCGTGAGGGATAGAATCGTGATGAGGATGAACTTTGGATTCCAGAGTGTCCCGAGGATACCGAGAAATGCAAGAACCATGAACGGGAATGCAGGTGCCATATCTTTAGAATATGTGAAAAGGTTTAAATTAGTGTTTCTTTGAGAGGTGTATTCCCAAAGCCCTTTTGGATTTGAAGGTTCTGCCACATTTCTTGCATTTATACTCTTCCTTGAACTCGAAGCTGCTCTTCTCTATCTCATTTTTTATGTTGAACATAATGCCTCTGATTGAACCCCTTGGTTCTTTCTTTTTTCTGGTGATTTTTAAGGAATAGAAGATTATACCGATCAGTGTTATGCCGGAAAGTGCGTCGAAGGGGTTTACGGATTCCACAAAGGTAATGAATCCTGTGAATGGTGGTTCCTGATCTTGGGTTTCCGACATAGCCGGACCCGTGACCATCAGAACAAAAGATTCTGTTTCCTCAATACTCCTGTTGCTGACCGTCACGGTAACCTGATAATTCTTTGAGGTGTTTGGTGGTATGAATCGCAATGTGACACTCTTCTGCTCACCTCTCGAAAGTTTCTCTATCCTGTCAGGCGAGCAGGTGAAGGTGCCTTCAGGCAAACCATTGATCACCACATCCAGGTCATTCAGATCCACCTGTCCAGAATTGACAATTTTAATATCGAACGTTGACTCTTCCGAGTAAGGAATTTCGGAATCATCCGGAAGTATCAGTGTCAGGGCTTTTTTTCCTTCAACTGTTACTTCTTCTGTAAATGTTTCCATGGAGTATTCAGGAAGTGATGCTTCTATTCTGTAAGTTCCGGGATTTTCCGGTGCTGTAAGTGTGAAGGAGAAAATGCCGTCATGTGTTGTTCTGACCGTTCCGGTCTGGTCATTGAAGAAGTACCTCACCTCAGCATTCGGTATAGGATTCTGGTTCCCATCTCTGACCGTCCCCGTAACCACAATCTCTTCACCGAAGAAATAGGCATCCTTATCGGTTTTGAACATGATATCTGCCCTCTCCTCCTCACCGACTATAAAGCCGGAGAGATGTGTGGTAGTTATTTTGACAACATTAGAGATCCTGTCCACAGCTGCGGATAACTCTTCCCACTCTCCAGAGCATCTCCTTGCGTCGAAGTTCCAGTTTTCACATGTGTAGAGCTTCAACTCAGATTCATCCCGAACAACAGAGCTGTCGTATCCAATTTCCATCTTCACAGAATCAAATGGAAGTACCATCTCCAGACCGAGTCCTCCTGCTATTCTTATTCCAGGAACGCCCAGGTCATCGGATGTGAAATGGTCTATCCTGATGAAATTCTCCGTTTCCCCGTTCACCTCCACACCTTCAAATACCGCCTTTTTCAGCCCTGGAAAGTTTTCAACCTTTACGGTGTAGGTGCCAGCAGGGACAGAAAAAGAATAATCACCGTTAACCGTCACCCTCTTGGAAAATCCATTTTTCTCGAATGTTATCGTACCAGAAAGCAGGTTGTTATCGATATCTACAAGGGTTCCTGTGAAACCGATCAGGTAGCTGATTCGGGTTTCAGCAGATGCATGCGCACCTTCATAAGAGCATTCCAGTTTCAGGGTATATGTTCCCGGGTCCTTATCAGGAAGTTCAATTGTGATTCTGTTGCCCTGAACAGAAAATGGCATCTCCTCGGAATCCAGATAGATTTTAAGATCGTTCAACTCGGACAGAGAGAGTGAAGAACCCTTATAGGTTACCTGCGGTTCAATTGTAATATTGTTGTATGGTTTAACATCTCCGGTGAGGGAAAGTATCTTTACATTTAACGGTTGAAGGACGTTGAGTATGAAGGGTGCTTCGATACTTTTTCCCTGATACTCGATTCTGAGATTCAGATGATGTTCACCTTCGCTGAATATGTAGTCAGGAGACACAAACCAGAGGCCGTCCTTGAAGTATATGTCCTCCGGAGAAAGGTTTATGGTGGAGGAACCCTCCAGAAGTTCAAAACCAATGCCTGAATTGGGGTTATATGTATGATCCGAGACTTCCGTTATGTTAACGGTTATCGTAAGCCTGGAATCAGTGTAAAAATTTTCGGGTTTCAGTTTTTCTATCTTGGCATCAAGGTCCCTCACAAGAAATGAAATACTCTGGTTGGTTTCCTCGACATCTGCAACACAGTGAACCGTTCCCGTGTATGTTCCGAGCTCGGGCATGTTCGAATAGGTGAGATGAAATGTTTGATTATCTTCAGAAAAGGTAAGGTTCTGCATTATTATCGGAGATTCTATATCCAGCCAGACATGTGCAGAAGAGTTGTACGTACAGTTCGCCGATATCGACAGGGGCTCACCGAACCACACGGGATTGGGGGATATATCAATACTGAGAGAAAGAGAAATCTGGGGAATGAACAGCAGCATCATTACAGGAAGTATTCTCTTCACGTTCAAAACCTCACGAGCCTTCTGAGGAATGCAAATCTCGGTTTTCTGTAATCCACTCCAAGTATTTTTGCTGCTATCTCCTTGTAGGCCAGGGATACTGGAGAGAGTGGGCTGAGTTTCACGAGGGGCGTCCTCAGGAACTGGCTCTTTTTCACATCCTTGGATTCGGGAACAACGCCGAGTATCTCCTCCTCGAACATCTCGCTGATTTCCTCAAGGCTCAGGTCAAATTTGCCACCCTCATATCTGTTCACCACCACACCCGTTATCTTTTTTCCCATATCGCGCGCTACAGACACGGTTTTGAGAGCATCGGTAACAGCAGAGATGTTCGGGTTGGTAACTATCAGCGCTTCATCGCACGCTTCCATTATGCTGAGAACCTGTCTGTCAAGACCCGGTGGAGAATCAACAAAAACCATGCTGTTCAATCTCGTGAACAGGTCTCTCAGTTTTTCCGATTCCGCCTCCAGGTACCGGAGTGAAATCGAAGCCGGTATTATTCTCAACCCGCTCTCATGAATGTATATGGCATGGAACAGATCGACGTCCCCTTTCAGAAGGTCCTGTATTGTGGCAGGAAAATGTACCAGACCGAGCTGAAGTGCCAGATTGCTTGTTCCCAGATCGCCATCTACCACTATTACCTCCCTGCCGAAATCAAGGGTTGATGCACCGAGGTTTATCGCTGTTGTTGTTTTTCCCACACCACCCTTTCCGGAGAGTATTCCAATAATCCTCGTCAATATATCCCCAGGAAATTATTGGTTCGGAGAATATAAATATATTGATATAATTGAATTAATTCGTTTTAATTTCAAATTAATTTGAATTAATTTTGAATTAAATCAGAAGTCTGAA
>QMZU01000073.1 GCA_003663345.1 Candidatus Aenigmatarchaeota archaeon
ATGGAATACATTGATATTCATTATCACCAGTATCGGAACATATGTAGCCCCTACCGAACTCATCACACCCGCAGTCATAACAGCATGTGGTGTCTGTCTCAGGCGGTAAACACTCACCATCACCACAATATGAAGGTGTAATACATTTAGATTCTGCGGGGATCCAGTTACACCCTATCTCCGGCCCTCCATCCTTGGGCTGGATTTTAAATGAGTAACACTCATCCTCATTGGTTATCTCCTCGCAGGAGGAATACGTTACAGGGCCTGGCTCACCACCTGCCCCACCTCCTCCGCCAGGAATCGGTGCTCCGCCTGTATATGACGGTTCTATTCTGACGTTAACGGTGTTCATGATCTTGTACGTATAGGAGAGCGAAACCTTGAGGGTCAGGGTTATGAGTGTCTCCGCACTGGGTGCTATGAAATCGCATCTTATCGGAGGGGATTTTTTATTTATAAGTGGGACGTTTCCGTCAGAATCTGTCGGGAAATGGCAATCATTCTTTATGGAAGATCCGTCTACCGTTATATCCATATGATCCGGAGGGAAACCTGTGAAGGTTCCCGAACCTTCATTGATAACGGTTATGGTGAAGGGAACCGTTGTTCCGGAAACAAACGGCTGGGAGTTGAGGAACTCAACATCTATTTTGAGTGGACCCCTGGACCGGGTCTCCTTGGGTGAAACATCTATACTCTCACCCGCTCTGGACATCTCCTCTATGTGGGTTCTGGAAGCAACGACCACATCCGCCACCGTACTTGAATCAAAGGTGTATTCAACACCGAACCTTATCGGACACTCCACCGGAAGGCCTCCTGTTTTGTCGTTCGATGGTGCCTGAAGGTTCCACTTGACCGTTCTCGTACCCATCGGAAATATTGTTCCGATTGATTCGTCGCTGCCTCCTGTGCACAGACCTGTGTCGTATAACTTGACATTCACCCCCTCCACCTCATATGTCTCATCCTGGTTATTGACATAAAAGGTTAGTGTGAAAGAGTCTCCGGCTGTTATGGGTGGGTCGGGTATCACCTTGATATCGGTTACGGTTATCACATCAGAAGGGTAGGAAATCTCCTGCTGAAAACCCTGAAGAAGGAGATTCTCACCTCCAACACAACCTCCGACCAGCAAAACAAGTATGATTAGGAATGGGGGTATTCTCTTAAGCACATTATTTATAAGGAGAGTGTTGTATAAAAATCTTATGGGATTCCTTGAGGATTATTTCATAAATCCCGTGATTTACGGGACAGGATATAATATCGTCAACACCATAACCTATGGGATAATCCTTGTGTTTGCCGTGTACGGGCTTTTTCACCTTCTCAGGAGATGGAGAATAAAGATGGATGAGAGGTTCTTCTTCGGAATCTTTCCGTTCATCGTTTTTGGTGGTGTCCTGAGGGCACTTCAGGATGCAAAGGTCTTCAACTCCTACTGGCTGATAACTCCGGGAATATACGTGACGGTTTTTCTACTGGCATTTTTTTCACTTATCATATCGATAAAAATAGATGGAAGACAGACCAGATTCTTCAGAAGAATCTCCGAGCCGTTTTACAGGATAAGATTTCTGCGATGGAGTCCTATCGGGAGTTATATAAGAAGGTTCAGAACAAGAACGGAGTTCAGATATTATGACTCACTCTTTCTCATAGGCGCGGTGAGCGTTCTTCTTCTCATCCCGAATTTGAAAATAATCAACTGGCTTGGAGTGACACTTGTGGTTTTGATATCACTCATATTTGCGGGGATATTCATCTGTCTGTACAAAATGGGTTATCTGTCGCTGAGCAATTCCCTGATACTCGGTGCGCATACCTTCGATGCCTCGGCAACGTTCGTTTCCGTATCCTTCTTCGGGTACTGGGAACAGCATGTTCTTCCGAGGTTCCTCATACCACTGACAGGTCCGTGGATAATGTATCCCCTGAAAATAGGAGTGGTCTGGTGTGTGCTGTGGTTGATAGACAGGCACACGGATGATTCCGATATGAGAAACTTTTTGAAGATAGTGATATTCATACTCGGTTTCGCTCTTGGATTGAGGGATACATTGAGATTGGGGATGATGGTTTAGAAAGAGTTTTTCTAAGCATCATCTAAGCCCTGAAGGAATACATTGATTTATATCCTCATCACAGATATAACCCGCACCCACATCATCACAACCACAGTCTATACAACAATTGGAAGAATCCTCTCCACTGCTACAGACACCGTCGCCACAATAGGTAGCGAGTTCACAGTAATAACCCGCATCTGTATGCTTGCATGTGTACCCTGCTGGGCAGCCGCAATCCTGGCAGCAGTTATTAGAGTTTTCGCCAGTGTCACACGTACCGTCGCCACAGATCGCTCCCTCGCTCTCTCCCCCGCCTTCTCCTCCACCGGCTCCAGTGGTTTCCATCTCCTCCAGCCCCTCATAGATGGGCTCGACCCTTACATCCATTTCTCCGTAAATCGTGTAATCATATGTGAGCGCCACTCTAACGGTATATGTTTTAAGGAGGTCGACTGGGGGAGCATCAAAATAACAGAGTATTGGCGGTGTCTTTTTCTTTATGAAGGGTAACGTACCTCCCGGGAACCTGCATTTGGTGTTCATATCCCATCCTCCGAGCCCTTCTACGCTTATCTCTATGTTACCGGCGGGCACCTCCTTGATATCCCCTTCACCGGTATTCCGGAAAACAACATTGAACGGGACCCGGGTTCCTGATTTGAACGGCTGTTCACTGCCGAAATCTATGTCTATGCTTATCGGGCCGTTCGCGGGACTGAAGTTTGGCGAAACCTGATGGGATTCTGGGTCCTTGGCAACAACAGCATCATGCAGAGCAACGGCCCTGTAGGAATATTTTACAAGAAACTTGATCGGACATGTCCTCGGAACCTTGCCAAGCTCTTCGTTTGTAGGAGCTTTGAACTTCCACTCAATTGATTTTGTTTCACCGGGGAACATTTTATTCATCCTGTACGGCACACCTTCTGTCGCAACATCCACAGGTATGCATCTCCCCCAGTCATAGGCATATACATTGAGACTGTCTACCTCTTTCTCTTGGTCCTTGTTCACTATGTTAAAGGATATGGAGAATTCGGAATCGAAATCCGGGGTGGATGCCTGTATCGGAGGTGACGGGCTCACCTTGAGATTCTCTATAACAATTATTTCGGGTATTTTCTTCTCCTCTTCAAAAATGGGGATTTGATTCTGAGTGCAGCCACCGATTAGCACGAGTATCAGAAGTATCGTGAATAATCTTTTCATCAGAAAAGAATTGTGTGAAGAAGTATAAAAATCTGAAGGTTATGGGGAACCCACGTCAGGTGGGCAGTCGGCAGGGCATGTTGTATCATCCTCCGAGCTCTCACATATTCCGTCACCGCAACATGTTGGATCGTATTCACTCTCACATGATACACACTCCGTGTCGCCCCTGCACCAGTTTCCTGGAGGACAGAGCGCTTCACCGCAGACATATTCTTCTCTAACCACACAGTACCCATCACTGTTGCAGTTGTAAATCTTTGGGTCCTCACAGTCATTATCAGTGTCGCATTCATACATCACCTGAATGTTTCTTGTCTGTGAAACCGTGTAATGGTAAATGACATCCGCTGTCACTCCGTATGTTCTCGACGGACCATCTGGTTTCTTTATCTCAATGGTTTCAGGGCATCTAACAGTGATGTACTCCCCGGGTTCAAGCCCAATGCCTTTTGCATCGTTCAGATTTCTGATCATTTCTCTCATGGGTTCGGTAACATCACATTCTTTTATGTTCGTCATACCTTCTGGAAATCTCACCACTATCCTTTCTATATCGTCCGGACCCTTTATTTCGCCTCTGCCCCCGTTCGTGAAGGTTATGAACACCGGTACTCTATAGCCCTCTATTAAAGGCTGTTTTCTCCCTACGGCAAGACCCACTTCAACAGGACCCCATCTGAAGTACGAGGGGGTGTCCCTGAATTTTAAAGTCTGTGACATACTTCTTCTATCCCTCTCCTCCTTGGATATGACCTCAACGTCCTGGACGGCAGATGTGGAGACATTGTAGGTAACCTCCACGCCGTATTCCAGATACTTTCCTGCCAGACCTGTTGTCCCGGCAGGAATGGTATATTTCACAATATACTCGTTTGCCTGACCCGGATAGAGTGTATCTTTACAATAATTCGACTCAACACATGAACCACCGCTTATGGTGGTGGTGCTTCCGGTTATGTATTTATACTCGGTGCCTTTTTCCGTGAGTTTTTTTCCTGTTGTATACCGGAGGTTTATTCCTGTTATCATTGCCTGTATGGAAATTGGCTGGCCGGTCTCTTCTATTTTAAGCGTATTCTCAATATCCAGCACCGCAGAGAACTCGTAATCCTCCGTTATCTTTTTGTTTATTTCCTCAATACCCAGGGATTCGAAT
>QMZU01000074.1 GCA_003663345.1 Candidatus Aenigmatarchaeota archaeon
AAAGAAACCAAAGAAGCTGGGGAAAAGGAGATAGAGATAAGGATTCCCAAACTGGACTTGGTAAATCCATGGAAGGTAGCGACATTTGTTCTTCTTGTTCTGTTTGCAGGTTATGTTCTGGTGAATTATATTTCCGTTCCTGAAAGTACAGCCAGTGCCGGAACGGTGAGTCCGGATGTGTTACAGGAGAAGATTTCGAATTACATAAATACACAGATGCTTCCAGCGGGCATGAGTGCTGAGGTAACGAACTTCACGGAGGAGGGCAATCTGTACAAATTCAATGTGGTTATCGCGGGAAATTCCTATACATCATACGCCACCAAAGACGGAAAACTCTTCTTTGTTCAGGGCATTGATATAGGTGATTATGTTCCCCAGGAAAGACCAAAGGAAACTCCTCAGCCAACAGCCGAGGTTCCGAAAAGCGATAAACCTGTTGCAAACATCTTCGTGATGTCGTACTGTCCGTTCGGTCTTCAGATGCAGAAGGCGATCATACCTGTAATGGAACTGCTCGGTGACAAAGCGAATATCATAATAAACTTTGTGGATTATGCCATGCATGGGAAGAAGGAGATAGACCAAAATACCAATGAATACTGCATTCAGAAGGAGGAACCCGAGAAGTTTGTTGAATATCTGAAGTGCTTCGTGCAGAGTGATGATCATCAGAAGTGTGTAGAAGAGGCAGGTGTTGATAAAGAAAAACTTCAGAACTGCATAGAAGAGACTGATCGGAAGTTTAACATAACAGGTTTGTATAATGATAAGAGCACCTGGTCCGGGGGGAGATTCCCACCATACATGGTTGATGCTGATCTCAATCAACAGTACGGTGTCAGAGGCTCTCCGACATTCGTTCTTAATGGAAAGGTTATCAGAGTTGTCCGTTCACCTGAGGCTGTTAAGGAAGCGATATGCAACGCTTTCAACGAGGCACCTGAGGAGTGCAACCAGAATCTGAGTAATACGCAGGAGGCACCAGGAATAGGTCCTCTTGGAAGCGGAAGTAACTCAGGTTCTTCAGGTAGCTGCAGCTGATTCTGATGCGCGTGAGTGCTGTAATACCCGCGTTCAACGAGGAGAACAGGATTGGGGAAGTGGTCAGTATTGCCAAGAGGTATGTAGATGAGGTTCTTGTTGTGGATGACGGAAGTACTGACAGGACCGGCGAAGTTGCCAGAGAACAGGGGGCAAAGATTATCAGGAATGAGAGAAATTTTGGGTATCTGGAATCATTAAGAAGGGGATTTAGAGTAGCGAAAGGGGATATCGTAGTTACACTGGATGGGGATGGAGAGCATGACCCTGGGCAGATACCCTCACTTCTGGGGCCGATTCTTGATGGAAGCGCTGATCTGGTTTTCGGAAAGAGGAAGGAGGTCCCGAGAGTATCCGAGAGGATCATAAACCGACTGGTTAGGTATAAAACAGGGATAACAGATTCCGGTACGGGTTTCAGAGCCATCAGAAGGGAGATCGCCAAAAGAATGAAATTGAATGGATTCTGCTCATGTGGGACATTTCTTCTGGAAGCGGTTGGCCTTGGAGCAAGGGTGGCGGAGGTGGAAGCGCCCGAGAGGAGTGTGAAAAAGCCGAGGAGAATCGCATGGAAACACCTACCGCAGTTCTTCGTTGTTCTGAAGATGCTGGTCTTTGGTTAACTTTTTAAAGATATGTCTCTTAATATGTTAAGGTATGCCAATGTTAAAGAGATTCAAAAGATTTATACTGAGGTTGTTCGGGAAGAAGCCCGAAATTCGTCTCGGAATATACGGTCCGCCGAATACCGGTAAAACCACCCTGGCGAACAGAATATGTCTGGACTTTACAGGTGAAGAGCTGGGAACGGTTTCTGAGGTGCCTCACGAGACCCGCGAGGTTCAGAAGAAAGAACGGGTGGTCATAGAGCATAACGGCAAGAGGATGACCATAAACCTTCTTGATATGCCGGGGATATCAACCAAAGTCGATTACAAGGAGTTCATGAAGTTCGGAATGAAGAAGAAGGATGCGATGCTGCGCTCCAAGGAGGCGACCCGCGGGATAGTTGAAGCTATAAAATGGCTGGACAATGTGGATGCGTGTCTCGTCGTATTCGACTCAACCAAGAATCCCTATACACAGGTGAATGTAACGATACTGGGTAACCTTGAGGCGAAAGGGATTCCCATAATAGTCGTGGCGAACAAGATAGACCTCAAGGGCGCGGAACCTGAAAAGATAAGGGATGCATTCCCGCAGTATCATTTTGTTGAGATATCTGCAAAAGAGGGCAAGAATGTGGATAAGCTCTATAAGGAGATAATAGAGAAACTGGGTTAGGGTTATGGCCAGGAAAAAGGAGAAAAAGAAGGGAGTGAAGATAGAGTTCCTCTCGAGGTCCATACTTGAGGGGAAGAGTTTTGACGAGAAACTGGACTTCATAATGGAGAAGGTCAAGAGTGATGTGATACTGGTTCTTGAGGAGGGATTGACACCTGAGGAGAAGAAGAAGCTCATAGAGAGGTCGGTGAGTGAGATAGATGACAATTTTCCCGGTATAGAGTTTTCAGGTTTCAACTCCAATCCAGGGATATTTGAGAAGATACTCTCGGTTCTTACAGGTCAGGAAAGGAAGGAAGGATTAGTGATAGTTGGTTCCAGCAAAATCATGGAGAAGGTTGGAGAAGAGAAGGATATGATATCCCTTCTGGCAAAAATGGAGTGATTCACATGCCCCACAAATGCATGAAGTGCGGGAAGATATATGGGGATGATGCCGAGGAGATACTTGGTGGATGTGAGTGTGGCTCGAATCTTTTTCTCTACAGGGATAAGTTCGATGAGAAGGAGGAGTTGGAGAAGGAGAGAAAGGAAGTGGTTGAAGGGATTACCGAGTTCATAGCAAATCTCAAGAGGGATGTGAAGGCGAGAATAAGGCCGAAGGTGGAGTTTGACCTGGAGTCCATAAGGGTTCTCGAAGAGGGGGTTTACGAGATAGATCTGGGAAAACTTCTAAAGGATATACCGCTGGTTGTGGAGATAAAGGAAGGTAAGTACAGGATTCATCTCGCGTCTCTGTTCACCAAGGGTAAGGAAAAGTCCATAAGCATAAAGGACCTTGAAGACAGGGACGAGGAATAAATTTTTTATTTTATGAAGTACATCAAAGATAGAACCAGAAGTGGTGCTATGGTGGTGAGAAACGGTCAGGAGAATTACATAAAGAAGGAGATACAGAGGATTCTGAGGTCCAAGAACGGTTTTGATAAGGAGTACCTGAAGAGTCTTCTCCTTGAGAATCCGAATGTGAGTGTATCGCAGTTCGTATCTCTTGGGGACACATTATCCGTTCTTAACAGTATGGGTATAAATTTTTCTGAGGTAGAGAGGATCTTCCTTCTGATAAGAACAGGTGATGAGAGAAATTATTCGAAATGCATGGAGATTATACATGAGATACAGAGGAGAACATCTGAGGTCATCTGGAACTTCGAGATAGATAAGAGTTTGAACGGTGTTGTGAAGTTCATAGCGGTCTCTAAATGAATCTGTAAAGTTTTTATAGTAAAAGAAGGAATTCTTAAATAATGAAGAGATATAAATGTTCTGAATGTGGGAAGAGCTTCAAAACAAAGAAAGGTCTGCATGTTCATCAGTCCCTGAGGCACAAGAAGCATCCTCCTGTTGTTCCATGGTCTCATGTTATGGTCATCCTGATTCTCATCGCGGGTCTTTTTGTTTTTATGGGACTGGGAGAAACAGGGAATGAAGGTGTCCAGAAAACCTCACCTGAAAAGCCACTCATACAACCCTCCGGGAAGGTACCGGTGAAGAAAAGCGCTGTGCTCATAATCGAAGTGGAGCCTGTGAATGAATCAGTGGTAAGATGAGGGAGTTCGTTCTTATAGCTACCGAGGGTATCACCAGCCCGCACTTTCAGTTAAACGATTTACCCG
This sequence comes from Candidatus Aenigmatarchaeota archaeon, assembly GCA_003663345.1. Taxonomy (GTDB): domain Archaea; phylum Aenigmatarchaeota; class Aenigmatarchaeia; order PWEA01; family B50-G16; genus B50-G16. The sequence continues at coordinate 3,945 of QMZU01000074.1, forward strand.
GTCATGCAGGGAGAATGGACCTTGTGGCGAGATGTGTGAACTCGGCTCTCTGGCTTTCGGATACACTGAGAAGGGATACAAAGATACATGTGCTCCTCGAAGGTCGTCCCAACCCACCGATGATGGTGAGTTTTGATGGAAAAAAATTGAGAGGGGTTTCTCCTGACGAGAGAAACATAGCAGCATGGATAAGGAAGGCGCTTGAGTGGTGGCTGAGTGCTGAGGAGAACCCCGGAAAGTGGTTCGATGTCCAGAGCGGTATAAAGGTCGGGAAGATTGGACTGAAGGAATTTTTGGAGGGTGTTGATGGTGACCTCTTCATTCTGGATAAGAGAGGCAAAGATATAAGGAAAAAGAGGGGGTTCCCGGGGAGAAGTGTCTTCTTCATAGGTGACCACAGGGGAATTCCGCAGAATTACAAGAGATTGATCAGAAGATACGGAGCAGAAACCATTTCCGTTGGACCGAAGCTCTATCTCTGTTCACATGTGATTTCTTA
>QMZU01000075.1 GCA_003663345.1 Candidatus Aenigmatarchaeota archaeon
GCCATGTAGTTCACGATCGTTGCAAACATCATAATATCTATTAAAATACACCGATTATTATAAATATGGATTCCAGAAGAATTCTCATTTCAATCATAATTCTGGTTCTCTTACTTAGATTTGTTTTGATCTTTGTGAATGAAGGGCTCTGGTGGGATGAAGCGGTTTATCTCGGATTGGCCGATAATATAAAGGAGTTCCGCTACTCTCTAAGTGAAAGTGAGCCTGTGGAGAGTTTCAGACCGCCTCTCTTCCCTCTTTTACTTGCGATGGGTTTTGACTCAATCCTTCCTGCCAGAATACTCACTTGGTTCTTTGGAATGCTCTCTGTCTACGGTACCTATCTTCTGGGGAGGAGGTTTCTGAATGAGGAGCATTCCCTCATCGCTGCGGCATTCCTTTCATCATTCCCTCTCCTCATATTCTTCGGGAATAAAATCCTCACCGAATCACTATTCGTGACGCTGTTGTCATTTTCACTCCTCTTCTATCTCAAATCCTTCGAGGTGAGGAGGTATTCAATCTTGGCAGGGGCTCTGACAGGGATTTTGATTATGACCAGATACTTCGGTCTGATAGTGGTGTTTCTATGTTCCCTGTATTATCTATACAGGAAATCGTACCGACATTTTCTTTTCTTTTCCCTGGCTCTGTTAATAATAATCTCTCCATGGCTCATCTTCAATCAGATGACCTTTGGTAATCCCATCGGTGCAATGATAATCAATTATCAGATATACTCCTCAACACCTCCTGAACCATGGTATCTTTTATTCAAGGATTTCTTCTACATCTTCGGACCGGTTGGTTTCCTTTCCATGGCAGGGATTCTTTTGATTTTCAGAAATATCAGGGAGAATCGGGATTTTCATATTTTATTTCTCCTCTCAATCCTTCCGATAGTGGCTTTCTTTGCGGCCGGCCACAAAGAGCACAGATATCTGGTCTCGTTCTTCCCCATCTATGCTCTGACAGCATCTTATTTCATGAATTATTTCAAAGATTTCAGAAAACCACTCCTGGTCATATCGATGATTCTGGTTCTGGTATCCGCAGGAATCGGTGCCAAGCATGTATGGGATGATAGAGAAGGCGGGAAGGCGCTGCTCGAGGCGTCCCTTTACCTGAGAAACAATACACCGGAAGATTCTGTGATTCTTTCGGAGTTCTACTCACCCCTTTACCCGAGAAAATGGTCAGCCCTCAACCCATGGGTTGAATACGTGGGAAAGAGAAAGGTGGTGCTCTTCCCGGAGAACATTTCCGATATGGAAGATGTTCTGAATTCCGCAGATTATGCACTGATCTATTCCTTTGGCCCAAGAGTCCCCGAATATGCTGCTGAATACGTGGAGAAATCAGCACGGTTCGTGGAAGTTGCAAGGTTCTCCCAATGGGGAAAGAATGATGCCGTGAAAGTTTACAGAGTTGTCTAATCTTTGGGTGTGAGCAGTGTGAGGATATTGGTCCTGCCTCTTCTCTCAACCTTCAGAAGACCGCGCGCTTCCAGGTCACTCACCAGCCTCGAGACCTTGGCCTTGCTATAACCACTCTCATCCACAATGACCTTCTGTTTGCAGGAGTTCCCATGTTCCTTAAGAATGTCTATAACCTTCTTTTCATCCTCCCTGAGTATCATCGTTGGAATTTCACTATTTCTCATCCCTCTAAGTATCAGAATGAACAGGAATCCCAGCACGATGATACCTGCTCCGAAGAAGTAAAGGGGGTCTATACCCCCCCTACCTCTCATTCTCTCAAAGACCACAGAAATATCTATACCATCACCCTTCTCAACATCAGCTCTCTCCCATATCACGTATATTCTTCTGCCATCACTGCTCTTCTTCCCGGACTCCGGTGAGTAGGGTGGGAGTGAGACGCTTCTGTCATTCGGATCTATCAGCACAAAACCTTCTGAGAGTCGGGCCGTCACCACCATCTTCTTTGTTTCGAGCGGTGATTTAACAGATGACTTGAAGACATATTTCCCGTCTACCCTCTTCAGTAACGTATCATCACTTGTATCGTATTCAAGGTACAGCGTCCTTCCGGTTCCATTACTTCCCATGAATCTGCAGAACACGTCAGTGCCCCAGCTTTCATCATTCTTCTCACATGTATAGTTTCCGAAGTTTGCGGTATGTTTGAAGTTCTTTATTTTATAGAAGAGTGGAAGGTGTATCTCACCATCCGGTGACTTTGAAAATAAAAGAGATAATCTGTAGTGAACGGAATTCTCATCGATGTCCATGACATTTTCGAAGTAGTCGAGAGACATAGCTGAAACTGTTTCACTTAGAATTATTAGCATCAGCAGAGGTATGATGAAACGTTTCATAAAATAATCTGGTGATTTAAAGGTTATATTATTTTGGAGAGAGGACTATCCCTCCGACACCCTGTGCAGCGTACTGGTGAACAAACATCGCAACCGTGTTCAACGTATCGGTGAGAACAGATGAATCTATTTTTAATTTATCTGGCTCGAGGATTTCGATACTGGATGGTCCATAAAGGAAGACGAATCTGAAGAGGTCAGGTATGTTCTTTATCAGGAACTCTATCTCAACTATCTGCGAGTATGCCTTGGGTATGTTTTTTCTGGGGCTCTCCACCTCCACAACCTCATCATAATCCTCCCTGTAGAGTATCACACCTTTCTCTTTCTTCAACTTCTCTATGTGATTCTTGAGAGCGGCTTCTGCCACCTCCTTTTTGACAGCTGCCACTTCTATCACAGCCAGAACCCTTATCCAACCCTTCTCAATTTTCTCCTTTATCTCCGACTCGTTCATATCCTCACCTTCTCATGAACCTTTAAAAAGGTTTTCCGGTATCCATCTCTTCCCCTGGATGTGTATCTCGCTTCCGCAGTTGGGGCAGAGGAGGTCCTCACCGAGGTTAAAACCTGTCAGCCTCAGACCATCCCTCTCTATCAGAAGTTCGCCGCAGTTATAGCAGTACGTGTTCTCGTTTATGTGTCCCGGAACGTTTCCGGAGTAAACATAATACAAACCCACATCCTTTGCAATCCTTATGGCCTTCTCAATTGTTTCAAGGGGTGTTATCTTCACATCAAGCATTTTATAATCCGGATGGAATCTTGAGAAGTGGAGGGGGGTTTCCGGACCCAGCTTCTGGTAAATGAACTTTGCCATCTCCTCTATATGATACGGGTCATCATTGTATCCAGGAATTATTAAATTCGTCACCTCAACCCAGACACCTCTCCTCTTCATCTCAATCATCGTTTCCTTTATCGGTTCCACCCCTGGCACAGAGCAGAGTTTTCTGTAGAATATCTCACTTCCCTTGTAATCGATGTTTATCGCATCAAGATGAGGTGCCACGAGTTTGACTGTCTCCTTTGTCATGTAACCGTTGCTCACAAAAACGTTGTACAGTTTGGTCTCCGCTTCCAGCATGGTATCGTAAGCGTATTCCAGAAATATTGTCGGTTCCGTGTAGGTATAGGCCATCCCCTCACAGTGGTTGTTCAGAGCCATGGTAACCAGATCTTTTGGACTCAACTCCGTTCCCTTCACCTCCCCGGTGAACTGCGATATCATCCAGTTCTGACAGAAGTCGCATCTGAAGTTGCACCCAACGGTTGCCACGGAGAATGACCTGCTTCCCGGAGCGAAATGAAAGAAAGGTTTCTTCTCAATGGGGTCAACAGCCGTGGAACATGCCTTCCCGTAAACCAGGGAATACAATCTGCCCTTTATGTTCTTCCTCACACCGCAGAACCCGGTCTTCCCTTCAGGAATAATACATCTCCTTCCACAGACATTACACCGGACCTCTCCATCCACCTTCTCCCAGAGCATCGCCTCTTTCATTCCGAACACCATAGAATTTATATTTCTGCTCGTATAAGTAATCTTCCATGCCTCAGTAGCTCAGCTGGCCAGAGCGGCTGCCTCGTATCCGAGGCGGGTCAGCAGCAGGTCGCGCGTTCAAAAATAAGGGCGCCACACCCGCCCTTATCAACCCTTCCGGACCAGAGGTGGGGGAGTCGCGCCTGAGGCTCCAATCTTTATAAACTTTGAAAACAATATTACTTCCAAGTTCCACAAGAGCATGGAAGTGAATGATGGCGTGACGAACGAGTCGGAAAAACCCCCACCTAAATTCAACAATGGCTACGGAGAAATAGGCGCGGTATTCACAGGTATGCTGAGAGGCGAAACCGGTAATTACAGAAGTATGAACTACACAGGGAAGTTATTCCGAATTGGAGACAGGTACATGATAAAGAATTCTGTGGATGGTCTGGAGATCATA
>QMZU01000076.1 GCA_003663345.1 Candidatus Aenigmatarchaeota archaeon
CAAGAAATACCATTCGCCTTCGGTTGTTGCTCCTATAACCCGTTTATACTTGGCTACCATGCCTATTTCGTTTACGGTTATTGCTGCACCTGAAAGGTTGGTGAAGTCCCGCCTGTAACGTGCATAGCTGGTGTTGTCTGAAACGCCTGTGGTTTCAAGGCTGCAAGCCCCATAGTCCATGTTTCCTGATGCAGTTCCATGACTTATTTTGCTGGCTAGGGCGTGGTCGCCAGGTGATACGGCTGCCGTCCCCGTCCCTACTTGAATGCCGTAATTGTCGTTGTCGTCTGGTGCTTCAACATCCATAGGCGTAAGCTCAACGGGTGTATCGCTAGTGTTGGGAACAAATAGGCTTACAGTTCTTGAGTTTCCGCCCGTATCGGTTAGAGTGTAGGCTTCAAGAACCATCGCACTAGTCAACATTTGCATGAAGTTTGTAAGTAGGCTTTCGCTTTTCTTCTTGAGCCTTCTAATTAGCCTGCCGTTTCTGTCTTTGACTTCAACCTCTAGGAACACGTCAATATTTTTTATTTGGTTCATGCCTACCACCACATAGCTATATTATTTTTCCCGAAATAAATAGGTTACCCCAAGCTAGCATATTACCGTTTTCGTTGGGGTTGGTGAAAGCACGGTTGGTGTAAGGTCGTTAACGCTTCCCCCTATCGCATACGCTGCAACCTTGCCGTCCACCATTCCCGTGTTTACACTTTCAAAGGCTACATCCACGCTTTCACTAACACAAAAGCTGCCGTCTGGTGCAATATCTCCAACGCCGAAGTCGTATCCTCCAGCCCCCCAACTAGTAAGTGCGCCTGCCATTATGAAGCCTTTACCACCAATCCTTACACCACAGGCGTATTCGTCTGATGTTCCAACTGCTCTTACAGAGAATATTAGGTTGCCGTCTTTGTCAATCTTCACAATTAACACTTGATATGGTAGGCTAGGGTCTTGAAGTGTTGCAGCAATATAAATGTTGCCTTCACTATCAACATCAACGTCTGAGACCTCAAAAGCTGTGAAGCGTCTAGCCCATAGAACCGTGAAGTCTGGTAGGCTTAGCTTGAAAACATAAGCCTTGTTAAGTGTGTTAGTCATTTTGCCTACCACGATAAGGTTGCCTTCACCGTCCCACCTGCAAGCTCTACCATGTATCGGGCTATCCGCCCTATCAACATCGTAAAGCTCCTTTGCCGTGCAGTTTCCGCCCTTAGTGTCCCATACTCCAACCCATAGGCGTGGTGTTGCTATGTCGTGCCGTGTTCCAACAATAGTGTATTCGCCGTTTGGCTTCGGGTGAACACCGTAGCCGTCAACTCCATCCATTCCGCCCCAAATGTCGGGGCTTAGGTCTGTGTATTCAAAGAAGCTTATGGCTCTAGTGTTCATATCCACGCCTGTAAGCACTAGCTCATCAGTATATGAATACCATTCAACCTGTCTTAGCTGCTTCATGCCTGTGAACTCTTTGCAGGCTAGTAGCTCCCCATCTGGGCTGAACTTTGCTGTGATTGCATAAGTGCCTTTGCGCCCGCAAGCGTAAATATACCCGTCCCCACCAACACAGACACTAAAGAATTCTCCATCATCGCCCAAGTCTAGCACTCTGCACCAGACAACGTTGAGTTCGCTGTCAAGTTTGATTATTATGGGTGATAGTTGTGCAACGCCGAAGCTGTTAGTTCTGCCTACCACGTAAATGTTGCCTTCACTATCAACGGCTAGGGGATGGGAAATATCCCAGGGGTAATCGTTGCCTGTGTCGCCGTAAGCGTTGAACTTTGAGGTTACCGTTACAACCTCAGTCTGATATAGGCTTTCAATTTCGGCTGTTACAGGAAACCTTGATAGTAGTGATGTTTCACAGGCTGATTGGATGGTGGCTAGCTGTGTGGTTGGAACTGTAAGGTGGGTTTGGTATAGGCTTTCAACGCTAGCTTTGGTTATGGGTAGTGCGCTGATGTATGTTTCATATTTGCTGCCTATTTCGGCTAGGCAGGTTGATGGTGGTGTTAGTAGGGTTTGATAGAGGCTTTCAATATCCACGCTGGCTTTGGTTGGTGTTGTTAGTAGGGTTTGGTAGGCTGATGTTATCCTGGCTGTTGCATCAACGTATTTGAGGTAGTAGGGTGGAAGCTTTGGGGCTGTTGTTGGCATGGATATTTGTGGTAGTTGTATTTGTGGTGTTTCTCCCCAATATGTGGTTAATAGTTTCTTTACAAAGTAGCCTTTAGCCCATCCAACGATTGGTGCTAATATTAACTTCATGGCGGTTTTCCATGTTGGCTTGGTTATTAGTTCGTCCCATGTCTTCATAACTATTGGAACTGTGTTCAAAACGAATAGTATTCGGTCTATTCGCTGTATGAAGTGGGTTAGCGCTGTGTTTAATCCGTTGTAGATTGGTTGGATTATGTAGGTGTTTGTTTGGGTTACTAGCCAATCTATGAAGCCTCTTATAGCGTCCACTACCCATTCATAGAAGCTGGTAAGTGCGTTTACTATTGTTCCGCCTATATCCAGGATGTAGCTCATAGCCTACCTCCTAGCCCTATTAGGTTTAAGAGTTGGCTGATGTTTACCCTTACTTTTATGCTTCCTGTTGCTTCAACTCTAGCGATACGCCTTAAACTTGGTTCAAAACGGTTTAGAATTTCTTGTTGTATCATTAATGGTGGTATCTCTATTACTATGTCGTTTTGTTCTTGCCTAGCGTTGAAGCCTAATTGTTGGAATTGTCTTATTATGGGGCTAACATCGCCCATAACAGACATCCTACTAATACCCCCTTATCTGGATGTTCAACTATCCACTTAGCGAATTCGGTTAGCCAATTTATTAGTATTCTGAAGCCTTCAACTATAAGGGTTGCAATTGCACCTAGACCAGACCATATTGCACCGCTTATTCCTAAAGCTAAAGACATTTTTAACACCAAGAATATGGTGGTTTAGGCTTATATTTAAGTTTAAGAAAAAAACGTGGTTGGGGGTTTATGTTGGAGTTGGGGTTTTGGTTGGTTGCGTTTTCGCCGTTTATTTTAGGCTTGGTGTTGATGGTGGTTTTTGTGTTGTTAACTAAGGATTGCTAGGGTGTTTAGAGTAGTCCCCTAAGCCATCCTGTTAGTCCTCTAAATATCCTAGTGCCGTAGCGCATTACCATGAAGGCTATTCCGCCCAAGACTACTGCCGTTGCAATTATGCTAGCGTTCTCAGCAATCGCTGAGCTAACGTAATACATCACGTCTTGGAGGGCTGTTAGGATGTTTGATAAGACATCGGCTAAGGTGTATGGGCTAGACATAGGTATCACCATAAGGCTTAATTGTTTAGACCTTTATAAACATGGTAGGGTTAGAGATGGCTACTTACAGGTATCCGCTTGAGTATGACAGCCGTATTGAGAAGGCTTTAGAGCGTTTAAGGCAGATGGGGTTAAAGGTTCATGTGTATAGTGAAAATCCTGATACCGCTTTTATTTTCATAACGTTGGAAAGCATTTTTGGGTTGATAAAGAGGCAGATAAAATATCCTAATAAGGAAATTTATTATGAAGAGCCTTATGTGGTGATTAAGGTTTGGAGAGAGAGTTAAAAGATAAAGATTTGGTTATTACACTTGAAGATGTTGAGACTGCAATTAAGATTTTGCAATTGTATTTGAGGCATACTCATAAGGCTAGAAGTATCTTAAGGCAGTTAGGTGCATTTTCGGGTAGGGCTACAAGTTTTCCGTTTAGTTTTGAAGATATTGTTAGAATGAGTGTTCAAGAAACTATGGCTAAGAAGGGCGTTAAGGTTGAAGAAGTTGTGGAAAAGGAGGAATTAACCCAAGAGGAATTAGAGCGGATTAGGGGTATTGCTAGAAAGCTTCAATCAAAATAAGGGTTATTTGATTTTTATCCATTCTCCAACTTTCATTTTGAGGGTTTTACCAGCTTTACGATAAGCCTTTTCATTAAATAAAACGTTTGCTTGGTAGGGTTTACGGTTGGTTTTATCAGCCTGAAACCTTCTAGGGTCATCAAAGCATAACCTACACGCTTCACAGTTTTTGTTGCATACTATTTTTATGTGGTAGCCGTTTAGGCTACTTGAAGTGCGCAACCATAAATGTTCTATGTGCCTACACTTCATTATCCTAGAAATAATGTGGTCTATTGAGAAAAGTCTTAGAAGGTGGTGGTCTATGTCTATCGTTTGCGTTTCCGCTTCCCCCCTAAATATTCTGAGCGCTCTTCTTTGGTGTTAGGTCTAACATATTCTCTTTCAGTATAAG
>QMZU01000077.1 GCA_003663345.1 Candidatus Aenigmatarchaeota archaeon
CAGATAACCACTTCAACCTCTCATCAAGACTTCCTATGCTCGCGGCGAGGTTTCTCCTCAACCTCGAGATATCGTTTTCGATGCTTATCATCTTCTCTGCCATTCTGTCCAGTTTCTCCTCAAAACTCTCCTCCAACCTCTTCATGTTCCTCTCAAGCTCCCTGCTCTGGTGCTCTACTTTTGATACCTCACCGAATATCCACTCTTCTCTTCTCCGGAGGTGGTTATCCATTTTCATGAGTATACCTTCCATGTTCCCGAGAGCGCTCTGAAGTAGATTCCTCTGCCTGAAGAACCTTCTCTCAACCTTCACATCCAGAGAGAGTATCGCCACAAGCGTGAGCGCGATGGATAGTGATATGAACCATTCATCCAGTATAGCAAGAGCCAGAAATACTATCACACCGAAGACCGATAACCAGAAGACCTTCTCATCCATGAAAGAGAGATGAACTCAAAATTTTAAATACCTGATGGAACGGAATGGAAAGCTATTTAAACTCTAATCTTTACCACCATCTGTCATAGACACATAACTTACACTCTTTCCCGAACATTATCAAAGGTTTCCACTCACCGCCCCACCTTTTCAGGCGTTTTCCAAAAACATCCCTTCTTACCGCCTCCTTGGGTCTATCGACATCCATAACGTAATACTCATCGTTCAGTTTCACTTCCGTGTTCCAATGAGGGGATAGGGACATATCCCACTCATAACTTATATAACCACCAATTACTCTTGCTTCATAACCCTTTGCTTCTGCATCGCTTGCAGCCCAAGTTGCATAATCTTCACAATCTCCTACCGCGCCCCTCCTCAAATATTCGGATGGTTTTTGCCAGTGATCACGTTTTTTGAACAGTTCTCTGTCCGAGAAGTATTCGAACTTGAGTTCTGGCGGCGCTTTTATGTCATACACACTTGGAAATGTAACAAATGGTGAGGATTCGTATTCTATCTCTTTTGCATATTTTTGGACTATCGAATCATCTGGAGTGATATAATCCTGATAATTCTCCGGTACATATCCGTCACTCAGTAGATTCACCAGAGCAGGGGAAACCTCCTTTCCGCCCAATCTTTTATAGATACCCAGAGACATCTCCGGATTCTTCATTAACCCGAACATACCCAGCCCTGCCAATACCGAGCCGAGCACGAAGGTTCTTCTTCCCATTTTCATAACTACTATATAGTGATTACTATATTTAAAGTTTACACCAAATCACACAGAAGTCTTTACAGGAGACTATTCTTTTAACATGCCATCGTATTTCCCTTCCTCTACCTCTTTGATGACCTCTTTGGGTTCCTTCCCGTCGACAGTTATCCCTGCTGAGACACATGTACCGAGAACCTGCTTCACAGCAAGTTTCAGGTCATCCGTGTTCAGGCTCGAGAGTTTTGCCCTCGCTACTTTCACCACCTGTTCGAACTTCAGATCACCAACCTTCTCCTCATTGGGCTTTGAACTCAACTTCTCAACACCCAGTTCCTTCTTGAGAAGCGCTGATGTTGGCGGAGTCCCGACCTCTATTCTGAACTCCTTGGTCTCCTCATCAACTATAACCTTAACAGGCACCTGCATCCCCTCAAAATCCTTGGTGACCTCATTTATCTTCGCCACAACGTTTCCTATATTTACACCGAGCGGTCCGAGCGCCGGTCCGAGGGGCGGACCTGCCGATGCTTTCCCACCGTTAACAAGAGCTTCAACCACTTTCACGAAATCACCCCTTCTCAAGAACCCTTACGGAATCAACACTCACCGTCACGAGTATCGGAACGGCCGCTTCCAGAAGTTCCACACTCACCTCTGCCTTTGGTTTGTCAACCCTCTTTATCTTCCCTTTCTCACCCTTGAAGGGACCACCGGTTATCTCTATAATATCACCTATCTTCAGGTCGATCTCTATCTTCTGCGTCTCTATGAAGTGTTTTATCTCCTCTATCTTCACATCCTTCGGTATCAGCCCCTTGGCATGCCTTATGTTCTTTATGGCCTCACGGATATCATTTTCATCCCCTTCCACGAGTATGTATCCCTTGAGATTATCGGGATGCACCATGGCCTTTATGGATAGACCGCCCTGTTTCACCTTCTCCTCGATGCTGGACATCACAGCACCCTCTCGACCCACGGTTGTCCTCACAGCATATATCATCTCAACCCACCATAGTCGGTATTCTGAACAGCAGGAATATGATGAACCCTATCATACCTATGACTATTATCCCGAGCCCTGTTATCTTTGCGGCCTCGAAAAACTCCTCCCTGTCGGGTTTCCTTGCAACCTTCAGAACCCTTATACAGTTCCTCAAACCTTCCCTTATCTTCATGAAATCACGTTTGTAAAGATTCTTCCCAAACCTTTATAAACATTTTGTAAATAGAGAGAGGTATTTATAAAAATAAAAAGAGCAGCGGTGCCACAGCACCCCCTACTCGACGAAATCTATTCCCAGAATCTTCTCAATCTCCTTCTGCCTTTCCTTGGTGTAGAGCTTCTCCGGACCGTAAATTTGGGAACTCTTCACACCTGTCACTATGAGCATCGCCCTGATGGTGTCCCCTAGTTCAGGTACTATCTGTGAACCCCAGATTATCTTGGCATCCTCGTTCAGTTTTGAACTCACGGTTTCCACTATCTCCTGTGCCTCCCTGATGGTCATGTCCGGTCCGCCTGAGACGTTCACCAGCGCACCGTCAGCACCCTCTATATCCACGTCCAGAAGAGGATTGGATAACGCCTTCTCAACAGCCTCTATTGCCCTGTTCTCTGTGTCGCTCTCTCCCATTCCTATCATCGCGAGTCCTCCCTGTCCCATCACAGCCCTGATATCCGCGAAGTCAAGGTTCACCAGTCCTGGCTTTGTCACCAGCTCTGCTATACCCTTCACAGCGTTCACCAGAATCTCATCAGCGACCTTGAAGGCTGTTGTCAGTGAGACGTCCGGAACGATCTCAAGGAGCTTGTCGTTCGGTATCACTATCAGTGTGTCGACCACACTTTCCAGCTTCTCAAGACCCTTCTTGGCGTTGGCTGCCCTCTGCTTTCCTTCCATTGAGAATGGGAGAGTAACGATACCGACTGTCAATGCACCGAGCTTCTTGGCCTCCTCTGCAACTATAGGTGCTCCACCTGTTCCTGTTCCACCACCGAGACCGCACGTCACAAATACCATGTCAGCCCCTTCGAGTGCCTTCCTTATTTCGTTCTTGCTCTCCTTTGCTGCCTCCTCACCAACATCAGGGTCAGCCCCTGCTCCCAGACCACGGGACACCTCCATACCGATCAGTATCTTTTCATCAGCATCCGTGTAAAGGAGGTCCTGCGCATCGGTGTTTATCGCTATCGCTTCAGCCCCCACTATACCAACCTGTGTCATTCTCGAGATAGTATTGTTCCCTGCACCCCCGATTCCTACAACCTTTATCACAGCCTTCCTTCCCTCGAGAATCTCCTTCAGTGTCTGGTCCACTGATAATCTCTTTTCAGAAACCGCTTTCTCACCCCTGAGCTCTTCCACCATAGATTTCATGGCTTCCATTTTACCACCCCATCAAAAACCATTATTTTTCTTTTAAACCGATATTTGATGTCAAATGAGTCAAATAAGGCCTCTCCGTCCTTCTTTCAGTTAGATATCTGATTTAAACTATTTAAATCTTTTTATGTAGATGTGGGCGAGCGTTCCTTCCACGATATTCTCCCTGTCAACTCCGAGCAGCTCCAGTTTCTCAATCACATCATCAACAGCCCTGTCATAATCACCCTCACCCTCCACCTCCACGAACCAGCCCAGGTCCTTCACGTGCTCCACACCGATTTCAAACGAACCTCCACCTGAACTGAACTTCACGGCCTTTCCACTCTTCTCTATGGAAAACAACTCCTCAAAACCCCAGTCCTCGAGAATCCTTTTACAGTCCTCAAATGAACCTGAGAATACCTTCACCTTTCCACCGAACAGCGACCTCTTGACTGTGTAACCTTTTTCCGTTAGCACATGTTTGACCTTGTCGAATATTATCTCAGAATTTCCATTCTTCCTGAACCTTATCCTCATCGTTGTTTCATTCGGTTTCCAGTCCATACTTTTTGGTTTGTAATATATGTCGGTCATGTCCCAGGACCCCAGAACCTTATATGTGGATATCAGCCTTATGGCAAAATCCTCGGTGATCCTTACCCTGATCTCTATCATACATCTACTAGACCTGTTATA
>QMZU01000078.1 GCA_003663345.1 Candidatus Aenigmatarchaeota archaeon
CAAAGACGCTTAGAAGACACCAATAAAACCTTTCAAATTATTCAACAAACTCAAGAACTCAGAATAAACATAAGCAGAACATGCAAAAACGTCCTAAAACAAACATAAAACTAAAAGAACCAGACCTTTTCTTTTGGAGCCCCGGGCTAGGTTCATGTCTTCGTTTAAATCCTCATCTTTATAGCGAGAATGAGTTAGAATCGTAGCGATTTTGGCTATTTTTATTAGCCCTTCAGTAACGAGATTGTACATAGGTTCGTTGAAGCGGGCCGTTGAAGGGTTATCCTTTAATGGGGGCTATCTTTAAGTTGGGTTGACTGGATTCGGGTTTTGAGGAGAAGCTTGCGCTCTTAAAGGAGATGAGACGCTATTAACTTCTTTTAAGAGCGGGTTGTGCATCTTGCTGGAGGTATGTCCTCACGGATAAGGAAGACCCGGAACGGCCGGTACTACGTTAGGCCATAGGTGCCTCGGACACCTTCTTCTTCGTTCTAGGTCCTCAGAGAGGGTCCTCTCCCATACTTCTCAATCTCCCTAGCAAGCCGAACAACCTCGTGGTAAAAACGATCAGTTGTAGAAGAAGGTATAGTTCCTCCTCCCGACATTCTGATTGGAATGTCATCTTCTCTTATCAAAATCGTTGAAGCCCAAGCCTTACTATACGGAATCTCTCCTTGGTGAACCTTCTCCTAAAGCAGCCGTCTGAAGAGTTTAGTTGTTTCAGATCAAAAAGTGTTCTTTCAATAAATCCGCCTAATCTAGTATCTCTGTGACTTCCTTCACCTTTATGTGTAGTGTTCCAGCTAACTTGTAGAGTTCGGCGGAAGCTCTAAAACGAGAGTTCCTTTTTATGAGTTTTCTTGGCCCGTTATAGTCTTCTGGCGTCAGTCTTGCCCTCCATTTGTCATTTACGATGACGACGGCTGCTCCGGGACGTATCTTCTCAACCGTAATCTCATAAGTTTTCCCTGCATACTTCACGGCAGATGCGGCGGCGTATCTGGTTGGGCCTAGCTTCGTTACAAGTCCGTTCTTCATGAGTTTGTCGATTGCAGCCTTTAATGTAGGTATGGATATTCCTTCGAGCTCCATCTCGAAAGCAAGCTGTTCAAGGCTGGCTCCAGATGCTCCTCTCTCAAGAAGTTTTATGTACAGGCTTCTTGACGCCCTTTCGACCATCCTGCTGAACTCGCTTAATGCTTCGGCTTCAGTCTTGATAATCTCCGGTTCAGCCTTGACCCTTACGGCTTCTCTCTCAAGCATTCTCAGCTCAGTCTCTGTCATTGGGTTCAGCGGAGGCTTTGGGCGTCTCCTTACGATCTGATACAGTTTACTGTTCACTGTTTCAGCTATCCTTCTCATCTTCTCTGTTCTTCTTCTGCTTGCGTAGAGGTAGATCATGTCCAAGGTGTCTTCTGTCGCTAGGATCGTAACTTTTCCAGGAGCCTTCCGGCCGGTTCTACCTCGACGTTGAATATACCTTATCTCGCTTGGTATAGGCTCGTAGAATATCACTTGGTCGACGGATGGGATGTCCAAGCCTTCCTCTGCGATCGAAGTGGCAACGAGAACGTTCAACTCGCCAGTTTCAAGCATCCTTATCCTATCTGCCTGCTCCTCCTGTGACAGCCCTTTATCCATGAGCCTTGAAGCTTGCCCCACAAACCGGTCAGCCTTCACCCCCGGAACCTTGTTAAGCAGCTCAACGAGGTGGGTTGCTGTGTCCCTGTACTGCGTGAAGACTAGCATCCTAGAGGAAGGGTTCCTCCAAACCTGATCCTTAACCGTCTGCTTCAACAATTCTGCCTTCGGGTGCTCAGGTGCTTTTTCCAAGAGTCTTTTGAGCTCTCCGTACTCATGGTCTTTTACGAGTATGGAGTAGCTCCTTTTCTCTTTCTTCTCCAGCTCAACTTTCTCTAGGAACCGTTTCAATGTATATAGTCCTTGCGTCTCCAAGAGTTCTAGCATGTGGAAGAGAGTTAACGCCAGCGACTGGTTTATTATAGCCGTAAAGATACGGCCTCTCTCCTCTTCTATACTCTCTTCGAGCATGAACCGGAGTTCGTCTCCAACCTCTATCAAACGTCTCTTTGTCACGTATTTCGGGTTAAACTTGATTATCCCCATATTGTATAACCAGTTCAGCCGCCTGTCCAGCATCCATTTAATCTTAGACCTTACAGTTGCGTATTCGTAGGGTAGAGTCACCTTTCTCCATTCGACCTCTATTGGGTGAATGTACGGCTTGACGTCCGGGTCTAGTTCACTTCTGAACTCTACGCGCTCGATGTAGAGGTTTCTACAGACTTCAAGAATCCTGTTAAGGTTTGAACCAGGCGAGGCTGTCATACCTAATATAAGGGGGTAACGGGCTTGAGAAACGTAGTATCTCGCTATGTCAGTGTAGGCGTACTCCTTAACCGCCCTGTGACACTCATCAAATACTAATAGCGCGTAATTCTCGAGTGATAGCCTGCCTTCCAGAAGGTCGTTCCGGACAACCTGCGGCGTCGAGAAGAAGGTTCTGGCTTTACCCTCCCAGACGCCGACTCTATAATGTGGAGGAGTCTTCCCTGTTAAGAGCACAGCATCCCTTTCTCTTAGCTTCAGGAGTCTCATGAAGCTCTTTCTATGCTGCATCACAAGCGGCCTAGTAGGAGCCATCACAAGAACTTTGGAGTCCCGGTAGTTGTAGAGCATGTTCGCAGCGACTATGGCTGAGATAACGGTCTTACCCAACGCTGTTGGGAGAATAACGAGGGTGTTCCTCTCCGAAGCCACGTCGGCTATACGTTTCTGGTAGAGCCTAAACTCTACTGTGCCAGGCCAGATAAGCGGATGCTCAAGGTATCTTCTGCCGTAAGCCTCGAGCATAAGTCTACAGCTCTATAACCTCTTCCCTCTTCTTTTTTGCAGCAGTGACCTTCGGATTAACCGAGTCGATCATATTCAAGAGCTTCGAGAGTTTTTCATACTGGAATAGCTCCTTGAACTCCTCGAGCTCCGATCTGGACCGTAAGATGAGTCCACGCCTCTTCTTCGGGTTTCCCGACTCATCCAAGGGGTTAAGTTCAACTGCTAATCGGCTTGGTGAACGTTTGTACGCTGGAAGTTTAAGGACGAATACTCCTGGAACAGTTGTTCCAAGCCTACTCCAAGCCTTTCCAGTCTCTAAAAACTCTTTTAGTTTCTCTTCTGCCAAACCTTAACCCTCAAAGAAATTATTTCCAGACTGGAGTTAAGCCTTTCGGTTGCTTTTCTTTTCCGTACTTCTTCCGGAGAGATTCAAGTTTCTCCTCGTTTAACCCTAAAAACTTCATAGCCCTTCTGTATTGAGGCGGCTTCTTTTGAGCCGTTATTCTTAAGGGGTCCGGCCTATGGTTAAGCCTCTCCATCAAGCTCCTGTGGAGTACCAGTTGAAGCTCGTCGGTCTTCTCCCTCTCGACTAAGCACAGGTTCTTCTTCTCTAGAGGGTCCTTCTCAAGGTTGTACAGTTCAGGATTTGCATACTTCTCCCATAAACCTCTATGTATAGTCTCGACCAGCTTCCATCGCCCATCAAAAATCATCCTTGAACATTGTGCAAGCCCAGTGTCTGAGAACACGTATCTACGGATCGGTCCGCAAGATTCTCCAGTCAAGTATGGGATCAGGCTTAAACCCTCAAGGGCCTGAGGTTTCTCAACCCCGAAGAAGTCTAGAATTGTCGGAGCTAAATCGATGTTCTGGATTAAATCGTTGAGTCTAACGCCGCTTGGCAAGTTCGTAGGGCTCCAAATGACCAAGGGAACGTGCACGGTCGGTTCATACACATCAACATGGTTGAATATGTCGTCGTGTTCGCCGTGGCATTCCCCGTGGTCGCTCGTAACGATCACCATAACCCTATCTGTAAGTCCACAGTCTTCGATGGTTGACATTAAATCTCCTATACATTTGTCAACGTATGCTATTTCCCCATCATAGAGGTTGACTAAGAGTTCGTAATCGATCTTCGCCTCGCCCCTCCCCTCCTCGGAGGGCGTTGGTAAACCTAGGTAGAGATATCCGTAGCGGTATTTCGCCTCCCAAAGCTTCCTTACCTCTGGAAGGAAATATTGGCTCTCCGACCAGTCCATCTCTAAATAGTTCGGAGGAGTCCAACTCGCCCTCTTGAACATGTCCCTATACTCTTCTGGAGGCGAATAGTATGTGTGTGGATCCCAGTAGTGTAGCCATAGGAAGAAGTTG
>QMZU01000079.1 GCA_003663345.1 Candidatus Aenigmatarchaeota archaeon
CGTCCAACCCGAACCACTCACACAAATATTGCCATGATAAATATGACAAAAATTGATAAAAATTGCTTGACAAATGTGATTGAGGGTTATATTATGTTAAGGAGCGATGAATGAGGCTTAAGGTTTTTTTGTGTGTTTTTCTTTGTGGATTAGTTACCAACCTGTTTGCAGTATATTATTCTCGTGGATATATTGAATCTTCTGTATTTGATGCGGGTGATTCTGCTTACTGGGATACAATAACTTGGGGTTGGACTTCGCATGGATGTTCGCTTGTTATTAAAGTTCGTACCGCTTCTGATACAAGTATGTCAGATGCGCTGGACTGGTCATTGTGTGAACCGGCAGATAGTGATAGTGTATTAGCAAATTTGAACTCGGTACAAAACGGTCACAGGTATGCACAATATAGAATAGAGTTTTATACGCGTGTTCCAGATTCAACACCAGAGATCAACTGGGTTAGGATACAGTATAGATTATTCAATAAACCTTATGTTTCGATTGATTCTATAAAAGGTACGCATGATACTGTAACGATTTATTATTTTGGTGACGATCCCAAAAACAGACAACTTATTACTTTTGCGTGGCAATTTAAACGCAAAGGCGAGACTGAATGGAGTCCTGTAACATCGTCGCAGATATTTAATAATGATTGGAAGTCGCCCGGGCATGATTCAATATTTTGGAATACAACGGGTGGTAGTTATAATTTAGCAGGAATAGATGATTCAGTTGATTTCAGAATGAAAGTGATGAATTACGCAGGTTATATTTCTGATTTTAGTGAGCCGTATCGATTTTATATTGATAATAACATTCCACCAAGTTGTTCGCTTGAAGCAATTACCAATGAACAAATAGATAGTGCAAGAGTAAAATACTGGGTGAGTGACCCCGAAAAAGATTTGGTTAAACTTACTTGTAAATATTCGCTGGATGGAGTAAATTTCTTTGATGCGACAATTTCGGATACATTTGTTGATACTCTCTTATATGATTCAGCAATATATTGGCTTGCATATAATGATATAGCTGGCGTAGATGACGATTCGGTATGGTTCCTTATTATTCCTTCAGATAGTGTTTATCTTCATCGTGATTATGGACAAGGTGATACAATTGGACCGTTTCATATGGATGCGAATAAACCACCAAGTATATCTGTTTCAAAATCTATTCCCAACAATGTTGCAGGCAATATCATAATTCCTTGCACATTAAGTGACCAAGAATACGATACTTTAAATATTACTGTAAAATATAAATATAAGCTTGAAGGTAGCACAGTATGGTCTTCATGGCTTACACCAACCCTTTATTACATTGTAAAGGATATTGATTCTTCCCATTACGATACTTGTATTGTATGGATGTCTGCAACTGACCAGTTCGATACAATGGGTTATGCAGTTTTTAAGATTACTCCTTATGATAGTTTGCGCGATAAAGATACAGGTGCGTTTGACACGAGTAATATCTTCTATTTCAACAATAAACTATTACCGGGTGTAACAGTTGGGTTGCGTCCAAATTATTCCACGCCAGATACTGAAGTTATGGATAGTGTGCGGATATTTTTTAAGATAACTGATTTGGATACTGACCATGTAGATGATACAATAACAGTCACATGCCAGTATTTTGTCGATGGTGCATGGTATACCACTACGAATATATTGGGCGATACTTTATTTATTGATTCTACAGGTGCTGGTGCAGATTCAATGTTTACCCGTGAAGATACAATTATATGGTTGTCAAAACTTGACTTGTGGGGCAAGGATAGACTTGTCAACTTCAGATTAATTCCACATGAATTTGGTGGTAGTGAGGAAGGCGAAGGTCGCTCAGATACAACAGGGACATTCCATCTTGATAATAATGCACCTCCTATATTGTATTATTTATCTGCTCCCACAGGTGAAGTTTCAGACACAATTACATTTGAATTTGCTGCAAAGGATACCGAAGGTGACACAATTACATTTATTTATAGATATTCATTGGATAATGGAGTCACATGGGATACTACTACAAATGTTGATACAAATATAGGTACCTCACACGATACAATAACTTGTAAATGGGCATCACGGCAGGATGTTAACTATATAGATAAGGCAGGTTTCTTATTTGAAATCATTCCTAATGATAATGACCCAGGGGAAAGTGATACCGCGAATTTCCATCTGGATAATAATTATCCGCCTGAAATGTTGTCTATTACAACGCCTGCGGGTGAGCAACACGATACAGTTGGTATAAATTATACACTTTCCGATAGTGAGGGTGATACACTTGGAATAATTTGTAGATATTACTTCAAGGGTGCTTGGGATACAGCGACTACTTCTTCGGATACTTTCCCGATCGATACAGGTAGTTACACTGGGGGAGTCCTGTGGTTTTCACTTTCTGATATACCAGATACTGATGCCTATGTAAAGTTCAAAATTGTTGTGCATGATAGCGATATAGGGGATTCGCTTATTACTGATTCATTCAAATTAGATAATTACCAAAACCAATGGGTTAATATCCTTGATTTAACAACTGAGCAGAGTGATAGTATAGAGATACCGTTTATTTTGAACGATCCTGTGAGTGGAGATAGCCTTGTCATTTACTGTGAATATTCATTGGATTCAAATACATGGTACCATGCAACCATAATAGGGGATACAAGTGGATTCGCGCCTGGTAATTATCAGGATACAATTATATGGTTATCAAAACTTGATGCTGATTCGATTGAGCAATTCGTGTGGTTCAGGCTAAAATCGCATGATGGTTGGGATTATGGTCCTTGGGGTTATAAGAAATTCAAACTTGATAATAATGAACCGCCCGCATGCACAATTAAATCTTATCCTCCGCAAGACACGGGGGATGTTTTAGTTAAGTTTGTCCTCACTGATAGAGAAAATGATACAATTACGATTGATTGTAAATATTCACATGATACAACAACTTGGTTTAATGCAAATGTTACTATTTTACCGAGTACTAATAATCCCGATTCAGTTATATGGCACACACAGGTAGACTTACCAGATACAGAATGTACAGTGTTGTTTATGATTACACCGCAGGATAGTGACCCAGGTGTACAAGATACAGCAACAATTCGAGTAGATAATTGGCACGAAGAGTTTATTGATATTTGGGAGACTGCTTTACCAGTGCCTGAGGCAACTGATAGTATAAAAATTAAGTTCGAAGTATGTGACCCAATCGGTAAAGATAGCTTGACGATTCTTGCACTTTATTCTACTGATTCAATTAGCTGGGATACTGCAACAATTATTGCAAATGACACCTTTAAGTATCCTTATGGCTCACCATATGACTCACTTATATGGGCATCAAAAGAAGACCTACCAAATTATTTCGGTTATGTATGGTTTAAAGTTTATGCACATGATGGCTGGCGATACAGTACACGGGTTATGCACGATACGAATATTGTTAAGTTCAAACTGGACAATAACGAACCACCCGAGGCAACGATAACTTATCCAGCCTGGGGAACTGAAGACACGGGTACTATTTTGATTAAGTTTTATCCAGCTGATCCTGAGACTGACAGTGTAAGCGTTACTTATTGGTATTCTTTGGACTCAATAAATTGGGATACAGCCACATGCATAACCTATTCAATAACTACAAATGATACAGATAGCGTAAGATGGCAGAGTAAGGTTGACTTGCCGGATACTGAATGCTATGTATGGTTCAGAGTTGTACCGAGTGATTCCGACCCAGGTACCCCAGGCATTGTAAAATTGCTTGTGGATAACTGGCACAATCAAAGTATTGCTATTTCACCAATTTTGGATGAACAATCCGATACGGTAGCAATTAAATTCACTCTACAGGATAATATTGGACAGGATACTTTGCGAATACATTGTGAATATAAATATACAGGTGGTTGGAATTCTGCAACAATTTCGGGTGATACGAGTGGTCTTGCTTGGGATTATTCGGGAGATACCTTGGTTTTGTGGTTGTCTAAACTTGACATACCAAGTATTGATGATTCAGTATGGTTTAAGATTACGCCATTTGATGGTTGGGCATGGGGAATTCCTGATAGTGTAAAATTCAAACTGGATAATAATTCGGCACCAAAGGTAACAATTCTTACTTATCCACAGGAAGATACAGGTGATATTACTTTTACGATTTATCCAGA
>QMZU01000080.1 GCA_003663345.1 Candidatus Aenigmatarchaeota archaeon
CCCCTTGCAAAATTGTCAAAAAGCCTTATAATAGAACAAACAGAGGTGATAATATGAATAAAGAAAACCTGAGAGCATACATAAATAAAGAAGTACTAAAAAAATTCAAAATCCTGCTCATAAAACAAGACCTAAAATTAAACAAAACTCTAGAGCTTATACTTTCCTACTATTTAGAACACCCCGAAAAGCTATCAGAGATTACGCAAAGAGACAGACGGTCGCTCGCAAGCGCCCGCTCGCACGAACAAAAATAAACGCTGTCAAACAACCTATAAGGCAAGTGGGGCAACGTTAAGGTATGCTCGCGGTCGCTCGCCGGCGCGCAAAGTGAGGGCGCGCTTTCGGCTCGCTCGCTTGCTCGCTTAGGCTTGTGGGTCGCAAAAAAACGCACTACCCCCATTCAAGCAACGTAAACAATGAGGTAGTGCTTAGCACCTACCCCCTAAAACAACCTCAATTGAGGTTTCAAAATATCTGTCCTACCAAACCAGTCAACCTCGCCACCTTTAGATATGTACTTACCCAGGTAATAGCTAGCGCCAAGCTTAGGGTCATAGTCAAATATCCGCGCGATTCCAAACTTTTCAAACCACCAATCAACCATATCCATCCGCCTTACTTCCCTGGGTACCCTATCAGGATATTCTGGAAAAGCAACCAATGAATGAAAATGTATCACTCCACGCCTTTGGTACTCTAAAGCAACAAATCCTACACTTCCGTGCTTTCTTTTCCAGTACCTAACACCATAGGCTTCCCTATTCCATTTATGTATAGCCATCTTAAAAGCTTTATAAGCGCTTTCAGGATGTATAAAATCTCTAAACGTAAAAGTACAATAAAGCTTTTGCCTTGACTGAACCCTATCGAAGGTTGACAATATAAACCGACCATAAGCGTCAGGCAATTTGAAAAACCAGTCAGGAGCGTATAAACTCATAGCGCCACCTCTCGCGCGGTGGATACACGAGACAAAGTCTCGTGAGATCCACCGCGCTTCTGTTTCACATCCCTATAAAACCTCAAAAACTTTTCCAAAAAAGATTCCCTCTTTTTGTTCCGTTTAAATTTAAACCACCTCTTAGGGGTCTTTATATAGCCTAGCTTTTTAAGTGCTACGTAATGAGAATAAACAACCTGGTAAACCTCTTTTAGCTCTTCAAGGTTATGTTCCAGATAGTTGAAAGAAGTATCAAAAAGCCCATAATACAGATTACGGATATAAAACTCACGTTGTAGTATGTATTTATCCCTAGTATCCCAGCCAGCGTAATAAATTGCTACATTCATAAAATACAGAGGTGGGAAGAATATCCACATAGGAAGAAAGCCGAACACTTTCATATATTTCACGTTCCTGATTTCAATTACACCCGCAGCCATACCCCTTAATTGCTTGTCTAACATTGTATCGTTCTGTGCTATTAGGTACACATCAAAGCCAGCTTTACGTGACATGGAGAAAAAGCGGATTATGTTTTTGTAATCCTCAGACTTCATAAACTTTTGCCAATCCCTACTATTTACCTCAAAATGTGCTTCATCTATTATTAAAAGTTTCTTTTCTTCATATTTCCACCTCTTAAGCCAGAAGTCTGAGATGTCTTTAAAGCTTATAAAATAGTACTCTACACCAAAAGCCACCAGACGCTTAATTACCTTTTCGCTTACTGGAACATTGCAGTAAATAGCCTTATAGTGTGAGCCAGAGTCATAAATAAGTTTTGTAGCGAACAAAGTCTTACCAGCGCCTAGATGTCCCTTTACAATCCACAATGACATAGCCTAGCCTCAATATAGCTGAAGAAAAGAAGCAATACGCCTAAACACAAACAAACCACCAACCAGTAAGATGTAAGCAGGAATAAAAGCCTCTAACATAGTAGCATTTACAACGTAACCCATCCACCCCAGGACTATGTTAGCAGTGTCAGATTGATTGAGATATGAAAAAACATTTAAACCCCCAGCTAAAGAGAGAACAGCATCACCCAACGCTTTCATAATTGTATAAGCCACAAACATTAAAAGATTCACAACCTTAAGGATTGCATTCCAAATTAAATTAAACATACCATTCACCCCCTACAAAATAAGCTTGATAGCAAATAAAACGGCTACAACCATAAGGAAAACTGTCAAAATATCCCTTGCTATGAGAATTAAGTCCACCAGCTCAGACGGTACGGATAACTCAAAATTGCCAGCATAAGGTAAATAAAGCTCAAAAGCTAACGCCGGCAAGTTTCTCATTTTGTCAAATAATAGATGATAATTACCTATTGTAAGAACTAGAAAGCTATCTACAAAGGTGCTTACATAAGTTTTTATACTGTCAAGATAAGGCAAAGTTGTATCCTGGGGAATGTAAGACGTATCAATTACAACGCCTGAGCTACTGTCAATTGAAGTTGTATCATGCCCTGTAGTATCAGAGTAAACAGTATCAACTGAAGTTGTATCCGAGACTGAATCTATCAAAGTAAAACTAAAGCCAGCTATATTCGAGTATGAAGTCTCGTAATTGTACACTTGATAATAGGGAGTCTTAGAAAAGAAATAAAACCCAGAGACAGGAGGGAACGAGTAATATTTATCAAGCCTATATACGTAATTACCCTCGCTTACTAACTGAAGGCTAAAATTATAAGTTGAAACAGTTGAATTTGTAATGGAACAATCAGACTTAGTAACACTTCTGTTTTGTACATCCATATAGTTATTTAAATAACCTGCTCTAAAATAGCCCCAGTCTAAACTGTAATAGTGTCTTGTAAATATACCTATGTAATTATCAGTCGTAGCGTTAAGCTCTCTATAAAGCCATAAATACGAACTGGAGAAGCAAGGAGTAACCGGTACCCTACCCTGGACTGGGTTAGTGTACAATACAAAAATGTTTGGATCATCAAGATTTTTATTTATCCAATCATAGGGATAATCTTGAGCAAGAGAGACAAAAACATTTAAATAAAACAAATCATCAGGATTTGATGGATTACCTCCAACCTTAACAGCCTTATATGAAGCCTCTGGAACATAAGCATTGAACTGAGCGAACATAATCCCTTGAATAAGAGCAACATCCTCCATTGTAGGGGCTGAACTCAATCCTGAAGTGGTCAGTATCCAGAACAGCAGAGAGCTTAACATTACTTTTTACCTCCCAATTACGTGTCTTATAAGCTTATAACCCAGACGCCAACCGAGAATTACCACAATGAGAGCGAGAGCCGCACCGATTACAGCGAGAACTTCACCCTTGATTGAATCAATCAGATTTGACCAGTCTATGCCTGTAGTTGTCCCAGATTCCTGAGCAAAGGCAACTACAGGCATTAAAAGAGATATGAGAGCATAATAAACTTTCTTCATAGCGCCACCTCCTTTTTGTTTTTTAACGTTCATGATAGCCCGCTCTCCACTGTTCTGAATACTGACCACAGAGCCATTAAAAGAATAAAAGCAATTCCAACAACCAGCAGGATTTTAGCCAAATCTATAGCGCTTTGAGTAGTAAAAGAAATAAAAACAGTATCCCGAATAAATACAGTATCTATAATAGTAGGTTCAGGAGCTTTAACCACACCTATAAGTGAGTGAATCAAAGCCATCTTTTAGCCACCTTAACCGCCAGGTCAACCAGCCAAATAACCACTTGACCGGTAAAAAAGGCAACCAGCGCTATATAGAATAGAAGCTTTACAACATAGGGAGTTAGGGACGCAACAGCCACAAGGTAGGGATTCATTTAGCCCGCTCCAGTATTTTACAATCCACTACCTTATTAGGCTTTACATCGAGTATTAACTCGACATTGTCACCCTCTAGTGGAATTTGGTCAATCCAAGGTGGAAGGTTGAGAGTATAAACGGCTATGCTATTTTTTACTGCTACCTCATAGTACTTATTATTGTTTTTGCCTTGTCTTTCATATATCCCTATTACTTGACCCTCAAGCTTTACTCTCATAGCACCACCTCCGTTTGAAGACATTATAAAGCAAATTTGATAATTTGTCAAGTACCCCCTTGCAAAATTGTCAAAAAGCCTTATAATAGAACAAACAGAGGTGATAATATGAATAAAGAAAACCTGAGAGCATACATAAATAAAGAAGTACTAAAAAAATTCAAAATCCTGCTCATAA
>QMZU01000081.1 GCA_003663345.1 Candidatus Aenigmatarchaeota archaeon
CGATATATTTCATTCCTGTGCCACCCAGCTTAGTTCATCCTCTTTAAAGAAAGTCAGCGGAGGCTCCTCCTCAATGGACCTCCCTGGGAGGTATCCGAAAAGCTCCTGCATTTTTAGGCCAACGCTATAAAATGTGGAAAACAGTGGGACCTCGTTAGGGCAGGCATCCTGGCAAAGTCCACAGCCAACACAGAAGAGCCCAATGTGCGAAAGTCGGGTCAGATGGAAAAGGAGGGTATCGGCTGGCAGCCGGAGAGCTCCCTTCCTCCTGGCCTGAGCTAAATATTCACTCGCCCTCCATTCGAAGGTGGAGGACTCTAAGAAGCATTCCCGACAATAACACATGGGACAGGCTACTCGACAGTTGTGGCAGTTATTGCAGGCTGAAAAAAGACGGGTTAGCCCATCCACCCCACTGCACTCCTCCTGAAAGCGCTCAAGGAATGCTGCCCGATTTTCGTCTTTCTTTACCCTGACCAGCGAGAGCACTTCCTCCCTTCCCTCAGATGGGGCCTCGGGGAGTCGCAGAGCTTCCAAAATTTTCTCACCCTCCGGGGTTTCTGCCTGGAGAAGGACGTGCCGGGTCAGGTCTACCCCAATGAGGCCGAATATTAGATCAACTCCTGAGGGGCTGAAGTGCTGACAGATTTGGCAGGCCTCTCTCAGGTCGAGACTCTCGCCGGCAGCAGCTCTTCGCAGAAAAACCTTTGCCGGCTCCGGGCTTGTTTTACAAAATTCGCGATAACCTTCTGGTGAAAAAGTGCCGTAGCAATCAAATCCGATGAGCACCAGATTTTGAAGTGAAGCCTGTTTTAACTTTACCAGCTCTACTAAAGCCCTGAGTTCGCAGGACCTCAGAACGACGCCCAGCTTTTCTTCGCTCGGCCTAAGTCTGGTCAGCCTAGAGACAACCATAGCCAAGCTCACCGGCATCACTGGGGCTAGAGGACAGGCCTGGCGACATATCTCTGGATCGGTTACCAGTGCCGGAGCAACGTTTCCTTGTCCGGAGAGTTCCACATTGAGAAGAAGCCCTTGGAGTAGCCCCTCCTGTAGCAGCCGGCTCAGGAAAAGGTTTACACTCTTAGCCGTCCTTCCATCCTCGACCTCCAGCCAGGCACTTTTCAACCCTGCCCTCCTATGTAGACCAATACTTTCTGAACGGACTGGGCCCCTTTTTTCGGACGTGTTCAGTGAACTCGGCGATGGTTTGGGCGAACTTTGCTCCCTCGGCTGCGCTGATCCAGCGGAGCCAAACCCGGTCTTCCTCCAGTCCGAGGGCCCTTAGCATGGTCTTGAGCATCGCCAGGCGCCTCCTGGCCTTGTAATTGCCCGAAATGTAGTGACAATCACCCGGGGGACACCCTCCGACGATCACTCCATCAGCCCCGGAAAGCAAGGCTCGAAGTATGTAAACCGGGTCCACCGAACTGCTGCACATCACTCGAATGGGACGAATGTTGGATGGGTACTGCAATCGAGTTGTCCCCGCCAGGTCGGCTGCGGTGGAGGTACACCAATGGCAGAAGAAGCCTATCAACACTGGTTCAAATTCGTTTTCCCCAGCCAATCTAACCCCCTAAGGATGATTTTTCATACAGCCACATCCAGCATCGAGATAATCTGCTTGCTTCCTAACTCCTTGAGCCTGGCTGCTCCACTAGGGCAAACGGCAACACAAGTTCCACAGCCATGGCACAGAGCCTCTCGCACTTTTACCACCCCTTTCTCCACGTCCCTGTAGCGAGCATCGTAGGGACAGGCTTTAACACAAAGCTCGCATCCCATGCACCATCTTTCATCCACCGCAGAGACCATTTTTGAAGGAATGAGCTCTGACCTTAGCAGAAGCGCAGCTGCCCTCGCTGCGGCCGCTTGAGCTTGAACAATGGTCTCGGTTACGTGTTGGGGAGAATGGGCCATTCCACACAGGTAAATGCCCTCCTTTACGAAATCCACCGGTCGGAATTTGGGCTCAGCCTCCTTGAAGAAGCCGTCTTCAGCAAGTTCCACACCTAAAATTTTAGCCAGCGAGGCATTTTCGCCTGGGACGATCGCCGGACTGAGCACCAGGAGTTCGGGCTGCAGAACAATTTCCCCTCCTAGTATTGGCTCCCTGACCCGCACCTCTAGCTTTCCCTTTTGGTAGCTCACCTTGGGTTTCTGCCCTGGCTCATAGCGAATGAAGTCTACCCCTGCTTGACGTGCCTGGGTAAAGTATTCTTCCCCAAAACCGTAGGTCATCATCTCACGGTAAAGGATGGTCACCTGCACTGCTGGATTATGCTGTAGGAGGTGAAGGGCATTCTTCAAGGCCTGGGAACAACAAACACGGCTGCAATAGGGCCTCTGATCATCAAGCGAACCCACGCATTGAATCATGACCACCGATTTCAGCTCCTCGGGCTTAATCTTGCCAGTTGCTAGCCTTTCCTCCAGTTCCCGCTGTGTGAGGACTTGCTTTGCCTGGCCGTAGAGGTACTCCGTGGGCCGCAGCTCCTCGGCGCCGGTGGCCACGATGATGGCTCCTACTTGAAGGAGGCGTTCATCCGCTCCCTTGGGCTTGAGGGTAACCTTAAAGTCGCCAGCATGGCCGGTAACCCTGATTACCTCGGTTTCCTTCCAGATATGAATCAAGTTTTGAGCCTCTACCTCTTCAATGAGTTCCCGCAGCAGGGCCTGAGGATCGCCTTCTTCTAGAAGGTAATGGAGGTTCCTCAGATGTCCCCCAAGCTGGCTGGATTTCTCCACCAGCTCAACTTCGAAGCCTCGTTTGGCCAGTGATAAACTGGCTATAAGCCCGGCCAAGCCTCCACCAATGACCAGGGCTCGCTGGGCAACCGGAAGAGCGGAGGGCAGCCACTCCTCCTTGAACCTCAATTTATTGAGTGCCATTGCAATCAGCTTCTGAGCCCTCTCAGTGGTCAATCTGCCTCCCCGGTGAGACCAGGCAAGCTCCTCACGGAAGTTAACCACCTCTACGCGAATCTCCTCACCAATGGCTGTGAGGGTAAGGGCGGGACAGGCAGCTAGGACGAGAGAACTCACTCCCCTTTCCCTTGCCCGACTTTCCACCTTCTCCATGGCCTCTGGTTGGCAGAGAAGGTCCACCTCTTTTACCTCAGCCACGCCGGGGAGCTGCTGAGCAAATTCTACCACCTCGGATAAATTCACCGCTTGTCCAATTTCTCCTCGACAGTTGCAGAGGTAAACGGCCGCCCGGAATTCCTTCTCAACCGACTGCTTCGCCTCTGATTTAAGAGGTTTGAGGGGACCGAGCAGGCTCAGGGCTTGACCGGCAGCCGCTATGGCCTCAGTTGAGGTCATGGAGATATCCTTTGGGCCAGAGGCCGAGCCGCAGACGAAGACTCCCTCCCTGCTGGTCTCTACCGGAGAGAATTCCTTGGCCTTGCAGAAGCCCCATTGGTTAAGCTCGAGGCCCAGGCTCTGAGCTAGCTGAGAGAATTCGGACGGAGGTGTTTGCCCCACGGAGAGGATCACCAGCTCAAACTCCTTGGTGACGAGCCTATTCCCTTCCTCAAAGGTCAAGAGCAGGTTTTTGTTTCTAAAGTTCTGGGCCACTGCCGGAAGACGGCAGCGGACAAAGTTCAAACCTAGCTTGGCTACCCTTTCGTAGTAGCGGTAGAATCCCTTGCCGAAGGCGCGAAGATCCATAAAGAAGAAGTAGACCTCCATGTCTGAATACTTTTGTTTGATCATGGCTGCTTCTTTGAGTGCGTAAAAGCAGCAGGCTGAGGAGCAGTAATCCCTTTCTCGATTTCGAGAGCCAACGCATTGCACGAAGGCGACGGAGCAAGGGACTTTTCCATCGGAGGGACGCCGAAGCTCTCCCTGCGTGGGCCCACCGGGACTGAGCAAGCGTTCTGCCTGGAGGCTGGTGATCACGTTGGGAAAGCGCTTGTACCCGTACTGACTGGCCGAGAGTGGATCAAATTCCTCGAAGCCCGCAGAGAGAATGATGGTCCCCACATTTATCTCCCTTTGCTGGAGCTTGAAGGAAAGGTCAATGGCTGCGGTAGGGCATTGCTCCAGGCAGATCCCGCAGCGGGCGCAGCTCTCCGAATCAATGACGTAGGTCTTGAGAAGGGCTGA